>NZ_DATCTU010000136.1 GCF_036567765.1 Pseudobacteroides sp. | reverse complement strand
TGCTATTCCAAAAGGAAGTGCAATAAATACCGGTTTGTCTCCCCGTGTATTTTTATATGAGTCCCAAATAGCAAACATATAAATACAAGGGTAAAACAAGAACCACTGGTAATTTATTTTCTCTACTGCCAATTCAGTATTTTCATCCAAATATGTAAGCAAAAACAAGACGCTCAGGCAGAACCTAAATGTCATGTTAATACGAATGCTGTATATAATTTTTATTTAGAGGATTGTACACCCTCACTGGCCTCCATATTACCTTCTTGGCTGACTACGATTTTATTTATAATCTCTCCAAATGCCTTATGTATTCTGGAAGCTTCTTCGCCAATATATTTTTTAGCATCGGACAGCTTATTTTCCTTAACCAATTCATAAGCTTTTTCATTAACCTTTACATATTCGTCATAAGCTAATATTAGGTTTTTGGCTTCTTGCTTCTTTGTATCGGTAATAAGTTTCTCCATAAGCTCATCATACTTTGATTTATAATCTTTATTGTTATTAATAATGTTCTGATATCTTTCTTCAAATACCTTTTGACTGTTTACCTCATTAACGATCTTCATAAACTCAACACGATTTTTATTATAAATCGGTAATATCTCTACAGCATATGTACAAATCAATCCATCATCTTTTTGCAAATCTGATTTTGAAGCAGTACTTATATTAGTATTGCTTGCATTCACTATTGAATTAGAATTACTTTTAAATGCATTTACAACAATAAATGAGGTTGCAGCTATAATTACAACACAAATTATCAAGGCTATTTTCCAATGTTTTTTTACCTCTTTAATCATATATTAGGCTCCTTATCTATAGCTTCAACTACTTCTGTAAATAAGGTGTGTATACGGACTTGTTCACTACCTATTAAAGACTTTGCTTCTGCTGCTTTCCCTTGCTCTATAAGTTCATGGGCTGTTTCAATAATTTCCATAAGCTTATTATGCGTAGTCATAAACTTATTAGCCTTTCTTTTTTCAGCTTCGGATAAACCTGCTTGTAAAAGCAATTCATATACTGAATTATATTCAAGGCTATTATCTAAAAGACTTTTCTTATATATGAAGAATTCATTTTTATTGCTTACATTATTGATTATTTCCCTTAAAACTAGACGATTTTTATTATAGATTCGCATTAACTCTATTATGCAATCAGCTTTTGATTGCAAAGGTAAAGGTTGTTGAAGTGTATTTGTATTATTACTTGCCCTTAATGTCATATACAGTTCTTCTTGTTCAAGGGTATACCCTTTTCTGGCAATAAATACGGATTCAACAACTCCTTCAGGAGCGTATATTCCTATATCATTCTTTGGGGATCGAAAGCACATTGTATCCCCTTGTAAATCTTCAAATTGTTCAAAAATAGCTTCAATTTTTTCAGCCTGTTCTCCTATAAGCTGGATATTATCAAGAAAGACTTTTGATGGTTTCATAAACTCAAAGGCGGCACATTTACCACCCTTTTCATAATACACATGACAAATGTTACTGTAATCTTCTGTTTCATATAAATCCATTGTTGTTTTTTTAAATAATGTAGGCGTAACTTTTAGTATTGACTGAATTTCCTTGCTTGTCATTCCAAATTTAATACTGTCTGTTCCTTCAAACAATATAATTTTAAATTCCACAAAAGTCCTCCTTCTTTGTATCTGTTAGCCAGCAACAAACTATTACTGGCTAACATTACAAATTATATTCTCATGAATATACTAACATATGTTGGATTATTCCCACCAGTTTAATGTGAAATATGCGTAGTTATATGCCTTAAGAACAGCATAATCATACTTAGTACCGAATTTACTCTTTAAATCTGCTTTATCCATATCCATAGCCGCAAGATATTTTTTCTGTTTTACAAGGTCTAACTGGGTGTTCCTATAAGTTGTATTACCTCCATAACTTGCTGTTTGATAGTGGTCTGTTGTTTTCATTAATACAGCAGGTCCAGCATTGCTTGAAACTGTTCCGACTATATTAATCAATGCAGTATCATATTTGTATACTGTTGTTTGTGAATACACCCATGATGCAAACATATGATGCCTTTGTCCATCAAGTGCAGTTAGTGAGCTGTATGCTCCACCATCAAATCTATCCCTATTTACAGTCAATGAAGTAGGATATGTACTTCCTGTTACTACGGCATTTCCCGAAAGTGAAACTGCTTCCTCTACTGTAGTAGTTGACATAGCCTGATTCCAAGTCCATGTTATTATAGGTGTGCCAAGAACAGCTGAAGAAGGAAGGGAATAGGTAGCTGTTTGGTTTCCTTTTGAATCTTTGATTTTAAGGGTTCCAGAACCAATAATCATTGAAGTTCCACCTGTTCTTTCAAGTTTTACTTCAACTTTACTCATGTATACTGTTAATGTCCATGTCCAATAAGTAACATCAGAAGCAGCAGCCATAACCATGTTAGGTGAAGCTTGTTTTGTATTACCATTTTTATCTGCAACAACTGTTGTTGTTACAGAAGATATTGGCTTTTCAATGTTTGCAGTTTTTGCAGCTTCTCTACTGCTTAAATCACTAGCAAAAGCTATACTGCCAATATTAGTTAGAAGTAGGGCGATTACTAAGAGCGTTGTTAGTAATGATTTAGGCATCTTTTTTGAATTTAACATTTGTAACCCTCCATTTAGTGATTGATTAACAAGATTTGTGCATGAAAGATTTACACAATCCCCTTGCCTAAAAATAAGCTTGCAAGGAATCATTATCAACAGTTTACTGTTTTTAATCAGCAAAACATTTGTACTACTTTTCTTCAATGCATTGAAATTTATATTGTGTACACAACCCTTTTAAATCTTAAAAGTATTTAACTTAAAGCCTTTACTATTAAGATATTTAAAAGCAACTACTATTCATTCAGCACCCAACTAAATTCGACACAATTCGTCAAAGTGCTTTAATTAAAGGCTTTGAGTCACTTTTCATTTAAATATTATATCCAATATATGTTAACATGTCAATAAGATTATTATAAAATAACACCAATTAATGTTGAATATTTATTCTCAACACTTAATAAACGTTGATATTCAAGCCAATAAAAGTTATTTTCCTTTTATGAGGTGTTGAAATGGGTGATATAGCAAAAAATGTCGGTAATAGAATACGTGTTCTACGCAAAGAACGGGGATGGAGTCAAGAAGATTTAGCACTTCGAGCAGATATACACCCTTCCCATATGGGTACTATAGAGCGTGGGGAAAAAAGTGCCACAATCGAGAGTTTTGAGAGGATTGCAAATGCGTTAGAAATTACTTTTGATGAATTGTTTAGGTTTACAGATATCCCACAGGAAAGCGAAGATTTATTTTTATTACATAGAATTATCAATAAATTAGACAGAAGAAGCTTAAGGGATTTAAAAGCGATAAACACGATAATAGATGCTTTATTTCCTTGGATGGATGAAAAAAAACAGTAGCATAACAATTATTTTAAGTGCTCTCCAAGCATTTTATAATAAAAATATGTCAAACTGAATATTATAACATATACTACTAGCGACTAAGGAACAATCCGCCACCTAGTATACAACTATCCCCAAAGGATATACAATGGCAATTTCAAATACTGTTATAAACATAGTCCATATAGCAATATAGGGATATAGGTTTATCCCAACTCTTTAAGAATGAAACAAACAACACATTTAAAGCAGGGTATACAGTAAAACTATATATAGTTGAATATAATAAAGAATGCTCCCTATCCACATAGCAATAAAGCTTCAACAAGCACAGACAATCAAGGATTGGCTAGGTGTTGATAGTAAAGAACAAGCTGAAGTGTATTTTTATGGAATCTTGTTTGCAGGGACTATGATTGTTTTATTAACTTTAAGAAATATTACTATTTTAGGAGAACTCCTTGGACGCCTATACTTTCCATCGTATACTGCAGTTAGCAGGATTAGTATTTCTGATTTTTTGCAGAGGATAGAAGTTTCTGTCGCAATAGTATTTATTACTTGTGTATTCATTAAAGTCAGCATTTGCATGTATGTGGCAAGCAAAGGAGTAAGTAAAATATTTAATCTAAATGATTACAGGTCGGTTACAATACAAACAGGTTTGTTAACGATTTTCTTTGCATATATTATGTACAAAAACATTATGGAAATGAAATACTGGGCTTTTAATGTGTATCAATACTATTCATTTCCCTTTCAAGTAATTCTGCCTGTTATCATTTGGATTATAATTGAAATCAAGTGCAAAAGAAAGGTAGTTAAATAATAAACAATAAGTCAAGGTACAGTCTGTTTAATTGAAACATCTGTTATAAAATTTTTCATAATAAAACCTACTGTTAGCCCAAGTATTATACAAAGAACAGGTAACCATATCGGGCCAAATAAAAATCCAAAAATTCTTAACGAAGGGGAGTAGATTACACCTACTGTTGAAAATATTGCTGCTATTCCAAA
>NZ_DATCTU010000135.1 GCF_036567765.1 Pseudobacteroides sp. | reverse complement strand
AATTCCTTTCCCTTTTTTGACCCGATCTGATATAATTTCATATGTGGCAGCTCCTTTCATTTTTTGTTTTCCCAAACAATAGTTTATCAAACTACCGTCTGGACTGCCACCTTCAATTTCTACGAAATTCGGGACTTACTCGTATCAAGTATCAAATCATAATTAACATTAAGATTTCCATGGTTTATATCAAGCAACCCGCCCTTTTGGATAATCGAACCATTAACAGTTACTGAGTGTGAGTTCAAGTCAATTTTTGTTCCATTTTTATTCCCAATATCAATATTTGTTCCTGATTCAGGATTGTCAATAATAAAATCACCATTAACCACTATATCTGTCTTAAGTGGTTTTAAAAGCTTTCTTAACTTAAAATTTGAAAATATCTTCGTGCATTTTTCAAGAGAAGTTATTGTAACAGGGTTACCCGCAAAAACTACACCATTTGTTTCACCTGTATTAGTTATTTCTAGAAGGTTAAAACAAGATTCACCATTCTGATAAGAGTTGAAATTAACATTTTGTAAGCCTGTACCACTTAATATTACTTTATGATTATCCGATGAAACAAAGCTACGTGCATTTCCACCTTGAATAAAATCGCCTTTAACCTCTAATACACCATCTGTAAAACACTTTAATCTATCTCCATCAGGTGTATTATTATTGTTAATAGATGAATCTACATGTGAATAGTTTAGGAAGCTACCTCCAACTAAAACATAATCAGCAGCATTTCTCATAATAAGTCTACTATAATTGTTGTTTGTGTCCGGAATAGTATAATTTCCATCGACTAAAAGTTTACCACTATTAATTCTTATAGTAGAACTCTTCCCCGGTATAGAGCTTCCATTTTGAACAAAGTTACCGGTATCAGAAATTCCAGCATTCTTTTGTACTCTAACGGTGCCTCTATTTATATCGATAGTACCGGTATTTTGATTCAAATTTCCAGTTATATTAATATTACCAGCATTAACATCAATCGTACCAACAGAATCATGAATTAGATTGCCATTTACATTTATAGTTCCTTTGTTTACATTTATGCTACCATTTACCGTCAAATTCCCAGCAAAAGTAAGAACAACATTACTACTCAAATTGAGCACAGCATTACTATTTACGACTGATTCACCAAAACTTTTGTCGCCGCTTAATGTATAGCTGTTATTAATATAAGTTACACCACTTTTTATCATAATATTAGGCAAGCTAGGATAGCTTATAGTTGTAGCAGTATAATGCTTTGCAAGAATTATTAAATCCGCCGTGTTTATAACTCCGTCTTTATTAAAATCCGCATTAGCATTATACTTTGTATCACCTTCAAAAGAATTAAATGCCTGTGCAAGAGCAATTTGATCAACAGTGTTTATAACTCCATCCTTATTCAAATCTCCTGCCCATATATCCATAGGGTCATTTTGTGTACCAAAACTTATATTAGTAGAATCAATATTAAAATTACTTATACATCTCCTAAGATATCCGGAAATCTCATTTCCAGCAGCATCATACTTTGAAATAATTATATCTACATTATTGCTTACATTAATGTTATTTATTTCAAAGTAACCATTACTTCCTACCCCAGTGCTATATTTTACATCAGTTTGATTTCCCACTGAAGTAATTCTGACTTTTAAATTTGCAAATATCTTGCTAGAATCAGCTGTATTATAGTCAAAATCCGGCCTGATGTAACCTGATATCTTTCCATTTGTAACACTTGCTAGAGATATAGCCATATTTTGCAATGACAGACTTGATTTTGCTTGTTCTGTACTTGATAATTGAGTGAAAAGAGTTGGCGTTGGTACAGGTGTCTGAGTTGGAATACAAGTTGGACCTGTTGGGTTAATCGTCTTAGGTTGTATAATAGAGAAACCTGAATTTATTAATTTCCCATCCCAGTTATAAGCATATGTACCACTTATATTTCCTGAAACGCTATTTGGTTCCTCCAAACTTATTTGTGTAACATTTGGTTTTAAAACCTTGAATAGCACTACTGCTACTATTCCTGAATTTTCAGACTTTCCTGACATTTTATAAGTACTTAAGTTATAGTATAGTCTGTTAAAATTCAATATTCCTTCTGAAATCTTATTTGCGGCTGCAGAAAAAGGAGTATAACTCGTATTGTTTAAAATATTTCCTATTCCCGGAACAGTTGAGTCTGTATAAGCTTTAGTAGAAGGTTCAATAGGCTGAAGTGTATTAGGATCATATTTTAAGCTTACATTAATACCTGCGAAATTTAAAATATTATTTATTGATACATTGGCAGTGATAATATCACCAACCTCAGCAATTGTTTTATCCAAATTCAGACTAACATTTGAACTACTTACAGGTGAATTCATCGGCGTAGACTTTAATTTTGTACTAGGTGTACTCGAACTTGAC
Organism: Pseudobacteroides sp.; assembly: GCF_036567765.1. Classification (NCBI taxonomy): domain Bacteria; kingdom Bacillati; phylum Bacillota; class Clostridia; order Eubacteriales; family Oscillospiraceae; genus Pseudobacteroides; species Pseudobacteroides sp. Next base: position 2,010 of record NZ_DATCTU010000135.1, on the reverse strand, counting down.
ATACTGGTTATGATTTTTGTAGGCGTCGATACAGCTGAAGTATTCGAAACCTTTATAGCTGAATTAACTGGTGAACTTGGTGCTGCAAATACGTTCACTTTTGTACTATCACTCCCTGAAATATTTAATTCCAGAGGTAATAGTTGAAGAAACATTAGCAAGACCAATATTGCCGCTAAAGTTTTTTTAAATTTCATTATGGTTTCATCCCCTTTTCATTAAATAAAATAAACTAACTATTTATGTAAAATTCCTTTAAAGAAATATTATTGTCTATAGATTTTTCTAGAATTGGATTAATAAACTAACTTTGTATCTTGATTAGTATAAGTTCATCATTGCTAAAAGTCAACATAATATTATGTTTATTTTTAAATTATTACTAAATTTGATGTAATTATTTTTATAAGTAAAAAAAACTATTAAAAGTGTTTCCTATAACATGGTATTCATTGTGTCCATATACAGCGAATCCATAATAATTAACTTATTTGTATTTTATTAAATTTACGTTAATGAATGTAAATACCTACTTATGAAGTCAATCATATCTTAATGGTAACATTAAAGATAACTTATTATATGACAACAAAGTAATTTTTCTATTAGTTATACTGCATTTTATTACAATACCTACAATACCTTAAAATTATAATGTCATTTCGGACTTTTAACCCTGCAAGTGTCAAATTTAAGTAGTTGTTTCTTACAGGTTACACATTAATTTTACACCACTCAACACCTATTGTCAACATGTTTTTCATTATTGTAACCTTTAGATATAACGTTTTAATTCCACAAATTAACTTTTATGTTTTCCTCAATCTATGCTAAAATTAACTATATACACCCACACAGGAGTAACCAAATGAACAAAGCATTCTCATACATAATTGACCGGATAGCACTGGAACTTCTTCATAGAGAAAGAAGCTCCAAATCACATTTTTCAACCGACTCAAACGTTGATATTGCTGACTTCTACAAAAAACCTTCTACCCCAATATTCACTCTCAACCCAACTGATAAACCAGCAATATACTCATATACATTCAGAAGCGAAGTTGACAACAACAAATGCAATGAATTGGTTCATGGACTTTATTATAAAAACACATCCAAACCGGCAACAAAATCAATAATCTTAGTACCCGGCTGGAGAATGAAAGATTATTCTGCAATATCAGATATATTTTTAGAAGGTTTTCTGGAAAAAGGCTATGATGTGTACTTTATATCTCTACCCTTTCATAATCCTAGGGCAGGAAGTGATTCAGAATACTGCGGCGAATTAATGATCAGCACCGATATAGGAAGAACCCTATTATCTGTAAAACAAGCGGTGTCAGACATTCGTGCACTTATATGCTACCTGAAAAGCATAAACCAAAAGGTTGTACTTGCAGGTATAAGCCTTGGTGGGTTTATAACCAATTTAACTGCAACTGCTGAGAAAAACATTGATGCACTCATATCTGCATTCTACGCAAACAGTATGTCGTATTCAACATGGCACACTATTCCGGGCAGATATCTTAAAAGGGATTTTGTTGCCAATTCGTTTGATTATGAAAAACTAAAAGAGAAATGGGACATATTTAATCCAATGCCCTCTTTCTTGCCGCCTTTTCTATCTTCTCAAATGACGAGTACCTGTCCTTATCAATCAAATCCGATATAATAGTAATATTGGCATAATAAGCTGCTGCCGAAATGATTGTAAGTCGGTTTATCATACCTGCTAACCGGTTTGCCAATGATTTTATCGATGCTTCAATCTCTTGATGAATAATGTCAGTTATAATATCTATATTTTCTTCATATCCATTTACTGCTAAGCCTTTATCCACAAACTCTCTGATTACTTCTGATGCATAAACATTCTTTTTTATTGCCAGCTTATCAATCTGTTCCAAAGTTTCAATTGGGAAAACCACTGACCTTTTTTGAGTCTTGGGGTTGTTATCGGCCTCTTTCACAAAATTCCTCCTTTAATACCTTATTTGATTA
>NZ_DATCTU010000134.1 GCF_036567765.1 Pseudobacteroides sp. | reverse complement strand
GCAAGCGGCGTTAATGGAGGATTACAAAGTATCAGAGATAGTATTAACGCCAAACAACAGAGACCCGAAAAAAGGAACGTTTCTCAGGATAGGAGGGATAAAGCACGGAGCAAATATAGAGGACTTGGGAAATTGGTTCTGGTTCCTATGTAACGACGATGGGGACTTAATGACAAAAGTTTTGAAGAAAAATGAAAGAATAGTGAGATATTAAAAAAGGAAAGGAGGTGAAAAATAATGCCATCAGTGAGATACAATTTCCCTATCAAATCAAAGGTGAGAGTTGGAAGACTGATTCAGTATCCGTTCGTGTCGTGCTATCTTGCAGACGATACAGCAGCGCAGGCATTTGCAACGTGGCTTGAATCAAAACTGGCCAATGAAGCGCAGGTAGGAATCACAAGAGTGGTTCTTGAAGGACAGGAAGGGGAGATACAGACACCAGCGAACATAACGGATACAGAAGATAAGCAGATGATTCTGCATATGACAGGCAATCCGAAAAAGAAGGTATTTCTTACAATACCAGGATGTAAGTGCGGTGCCGACCTTTCTTCAATCTCAACACTCGGTGTAACCGATGATGCAGGAAATGCTATGACAAAGGTTCTTGACCAGAAGGTTCTTGGCAAGAATGTCATTGCAGGAGGTCCATACTAAAGAACACCTCACGCCTTAAAAAGAGGGAGGAGCAATCTTCTCTCTTTTTTTTATTTACAGCGAAGCAAAGAAAAATAAGGTGCAGGCGGGAGGCTCGTGCAGGCGGTGCATATAAAGGAAGGTGGGTAGGATAGATGAAACCAGGCCGGAAATATGAGGGTAATTAAAGGACACCTCAGACCTTCTGAAGGGTCCTGAAAAATGAAACTTCCTGGAAGTTGTGAATTTATTCACGAGTTCCAGGAAGTAGGCTGTCCTGCGGACAGAAGTAAAATGCTAAGGTTTTTAAACGGCAGGAAGGAAGTATCTGGTAATTTCTTGCAGAGAAGAGAACTTGGGTTCAGAATAGAAAACTTTCCTTCCGTTCATAGTGGCGTATTTTGTTTCCTTTACATAGAAAGGAAGGAAGACAGATTTTTTTGTTTTGGCAAGCTCTCGGGCTACGGTGAGGTTGACGGGATTGTGAATGTTAATGATAATGCCATCAGTGGGGTTTTGCTCGATGACGTTGAGTATTTCGGAAGTAGATTTCTCAATAGTGGAATCATCACATATTGAGATATTCAGGGCATTGCTGAGAGTTTTTTTGTCCACATCGGATAAAGAAATAATGTCGATACCAGGAGAGGAATATTCATCACTTTGTTTCCAGGTAAGATTCAAGAGTCTAACATTTGACATAAAAAAATACCTCCTATTGAATGATAGAAAGTATTTTCGATAGGGGAGGGGATATTCCTTTAAATTTCGGAATTTTCAGATATTTTTTTATTGAGAATGGAAATAGCATCAAGAAGAGAGGTTTTAGCGGTTTCAATCTGTTGAGAAATTGCATTAGTGTTTTTGATTTTTTTGAGAGTTTGAAGATTCTTGAAACATGCTTTCTGAAGGTCAATAAGAGTCATAATGTTTTCGCTCATAGGTCCTCCTGTAATATTGATAAAGTAATAATAATATAATATAATTAATATAAAAAGTAAAGGGAGGAAAAAAGAAAAAACGAAATTATTTTCTCAAGGAAAACTAAGAAAAGCTGAAGAAGTTTTGGATGTGGTCTTGTTAGGTTTACTACTTGTGCCTAAGTCGTTTTTCTGGAGGGAGGTGAAAACTTGGATTTTATAAATACTCTGGTGGAAATGAAGAAAAGCGGGATAATGGATTCAAAGATAAAAGAATTGCAGATGGATGGAGAGTTCATAGGGTTCTTTGTGGAACTTGGAAGAAACGGGGAAACAGGAACATCAGAAGATGGCGTAGTTATAAGGGGTTGTGAAGCAGATGATGAATAATGGCGTGGTTATAGGAAATGGCCCATGTTGCCACAAAAAGGGGTGTTTTAGGGGGGGTTAGGTAAAAATGGGCAGGTAGGTATTAACCAGGGCGCTAATCGAGAAATGGCTTAACGGCAAGGAAAGAAAGGGCTGAAAAAAATAACGCTGAAAGGATAGAAAAAACAAAGTTGGAAAAAGTGGAAGTATCAAACATACACGAACAGGAAGTCGGAGTATTAGACAAATATATATTTGGCGACATTCGGTTTTCCGCAGAGCAACAGGCGGTGGAGGAGTCGTCTTCGTCAAATAAATGTAAGGCGACTTTGAAGAGATTTAGAGTTACAAATACATTAACGGGAGAAATAAAGACCTTTATAAAGGGAAAAGGAGACCCGCAGAGGAGCAGAATTAGAAATAAGGTAAAAGCGTTTGTGGATTACAGTATGGATAAAAAGAATGGACACAAAGGAATCTTTCACTGGGTATTCGGGACAGATAGGGAAATGGATGACTGGGAAGAATTTTCGGGGTGGGCGCAGGAATTAGGAAGGATATTTCGTTCACAATATGTGCAAGTGATAGAGGTAGGGGAGAAGGGAAATAAACTACACATACATCTGCTATGTAATGAATGGTATGATGTAGAAGAATTAAGGCCGATGTGGTGGGAAATAACTGGAATAAAAGGGGCCCACGTTAATGCGAGAAAAGGAGATATAGGGGCCAGCGGATATTTGTCAAAGTATTTGACAAAGGATAAAAATATGAGAAGAGGAAGGAGAATGTTCAGAACAAATAAAGGACTCGAAAAGGAAATAGAAAATTATTTCGAAGAAAAAAAAGGAGAAGTTTGGGTATGCCTCGAATAGATTTTCTAAAGAAATAATTCGAGGGAAAAATGGCAGAAGTAATAACAACACAAGCAATAAGTGGAATAGTGAAAGGAATCCCATCAGGAAATATATATTTTCTGGTGGGATTCGTGTTTGTATACGATACAGCCACAAAAAAGCTGGAAACAAGGATAAAGGCATATGACCAGAAGGGAAAATTCCTTGATTTAAGGCAGGATGAAGTGGAGGTAATACACTGATATGATGAGTGATAAAGAAAAAGAAGAAATGGAGAAGACATTAAAAAAGGTAGTGCAGGAAGCGTCGGAAATGGTGAAGGAAGGGTATAACTACAGGATAATTCACGCAACAGAAAGAGAGATAGTAATAAACGTATGTCGGTCTGTTTAATAGCTGGGTGGTGGTCAAGTGCGGGGCCATGGTTTGTTCAAGAGTTCGGAGCATTAAATGTGAAAGTTGATACTCTGCAGACAGAGCTAGATACAGTGAAAAGTAGAGTAGATGAGATATTCACAGGAATGACAACTATTTGTGCAAATCAAATAATAGATAAGAAAATGGAAATGAAGCAGATAAAGGCATATTTGGAAGAAAAGTATAGAGAATTTATGTGGCAAAATGCGGTGGTAGATAATTACTACGAAGAAGCAGAAACACAGCCAGCAGGAACACAAAAAATGCATAAGCAGGATATGTTCTATTATCCCCAATATGGAGGGGCTGCAGTAGGGCATATGCTGAAAGTAAAGAGAAAGATAACAGTAGCAATAGATGATAATGGAGGAATGAAACAAACAGTAGATGAAAGAAGTTGTTCGTTCGAGGCAATACCTCAGAATGGGTGGTGGGGAGGATACTTAGAGAAAGATAGTGAAACATTCACAAATACATTAATGGAAATAGATGTAAGTTTCTGGGTAATGGCGCCGAAAAAATCAGAATTGGCGTGGTTCAATTACTTGTTTAACTTTACAGAGCAAGGAAATTCAGATTTAAGCACAAAAATGAAATTATATCCACAATATTCAACGATATATGGAATGGATTTTACAAAGATGTTCGGATTCAAATCATCAGGGTCAAATGTGAATGATGAATGGGTGTCGCAATGGTGGAAAATACTATTGCCTGAGTGGAATAGTAAAATGGGAGGTCCCAAGTAATGTATTATTGGACACCATATTTAGATAAAATGAGTCATTATACACAAATAAAAGATGGATACCTGAATAAATGTATGATGGCTCAAATGTTAAGTAATTACGCAGAGAAAACAAATACAAATACATTATTGATGAAGGATAGTGTATATAGAGGTTCAGCGCCAATAGGGATAAAATTTGCGTTTGATTATCTACAGCAATACGGTGGAGTAGCAGTAACAATTAATCAAGAAGCGTTTGTAAGCCCATCAGGAGGGGAGATATTTCCAGGGCAATTAACAACAAATTACTTCACTGTAAGCGAACAAGTATGGAGTAACAGATGCATAGGGTGGAGTCGGGATAATAGCGGGATAATATCTTGGCATAAAGAAGGGGCCAGCGTGGAAGTGGTAATACCACCAGGAGGAATGAATACAATAAATTGCCTGGATGCAACTTGGCGACTAACAGGATATGTATGGATGCCAGCAATATCACCTTCAGTATTTATAAGGAAATGGGGAGAGTTGATGACGGGGGAAGAAGAAGGGCTGGCGAAAAATTCACAGGAATTGATAAAAACAACAGATACAGGGGAAGCAGGAATAGATCCTTCGAAATTATGGGGTTTTAAGTCAATAGGAGCAACAGAAAATGATGAATGGACAACAGAATGGTTAAGAGAATTGCTACCACAATGGATGTCAAATTTAGGAGGTCCAAGATGACATTGAATGAAATGGAAAGAATGTTTCTGGCAATACAGGAATTTTGGACGGCAGGAGTAACAATTTATGGGTTTATAAAAGAAATCATAAAGAGATTCAGAAACTGGAAAAAGGAAGGGTATAAAATAGAGGTAAAAGAGAATGAATAAATATCTTATAAGGATATTTAATGACGAAAAAAGCTACTATGGAAGGTTTAATAACCTAGACATAGGTGATGATAAGGCATTGCTGTTATACACTTGGGTAATGGCAAATGTAGCAAATGGACACGGAATAGAACTATTCAAGGCAGTTAATGACTTATCAGGAAATCCTTGCAGAAAGGAATATCAGCAAGCGGCGTTAATGGAGGATTACAAAGTATCAGAGATAGTATTAACGCCAAACAACAGAGACCCGAAAAAAGGAACGTTTCTCAGGATAGGAGGGATAAAGCACGGAGCAAATATAGAGGACTTGGGAAATTGGTTCTG
>NZ_DATCTU010000133.1 GCF_036567765.1 Pseudobacteroides sp. | reverse complement strand
AAAAACATAATCCGGTGAATTCATCATACCATTTGACCAATCTTCCAGATATACATTTACTTTTATATTTTTCTGGGCAGCGTAATCAATAACAAACTTGACGTCCTCTAGATGCTGCTCTGGTGCTTTGCGGAGCTGGTTGGTTACATGATTTAAAGAACCCTTGCATAAAAGGTTCATAACCCTTGCACCCGATGATACTATCCAATCGACAGATCTGGTCTTATCAGCGAAGCCAAGCACTTCTACCTTATCGAGGCAGCCCAACTTCTGACACATTGAAGATATGGCCTGTACAGAAGCCAATTCTCCTGTAGATACATTTGCTGAAGCTACTTCTATCCTGTCCACTTTGACATCTTCCAATAATGTCTTTGCTATGGTTAGCTTTTCGTGCTGAGTGTAGGCAAGGCCTGGGGTTTGCTCCCCATCTCTCAAGGTTGTATCCATAATTTCAATTCTCATACAATTCATACCTCCATTCAAATTTAAAAATCACAATTTATTTTTCATAAGTATTTTCAGAGAAATAAATAAAGGCCTTCGCCCTATAACAGGACGAAAGCCTAAAATTTCGTTAACCACCTGATACAACATACAAACATATGCGTTCCTTTTAACGGTAGAAAACCGTCAGCACCTACTAGTATTCGGCCTGAAGCTCAAGGAGGATATTCAATACTTACATACTAAGACTGGGCTCCCACCATTCCCAGTTCGCTGTGCTTTTTTGAAAGTATCTACTGTTCCTGTCATTGCTTTTTTAGAATATAATCATATACTTTAATGATAATATTAATAAAATTTTACTACAGCCATGATTAATTAGTCAACAAATTTTAAAAATTTTTGAACAGCATTCATAAGTTCGTTAAGTACTTTTTCCTTATCATCGGAGTTTACTGCATTTTCCATGCATTCACTGGAATACATCTCAAGAACCATACCACCAACCTTGTTTATTGCAGATCTTACGGCAGCTACTTGAGTCAATATATCAACACAATTTTTTTCCTCATCTATCATTCGCTGAATACCCTTAACCTGGCCTTCAATTCTATTTAGGCGTTTTCTAACATCTTCTTTAAAGCCATAGCACTTGTTGTTATCACTCATAAAAACCTCCTATACCCTTCTGGGGTATAGGAGTATTATACAACACTTATTTTAATGGTACAAGACTTTTACAGCTTATACTATAAATTACTGCTGCTGGTTCTGGGCTTGATCTTGCTGCTGGTTTTGCTGTCCCTGTTGCCCCTGCTGTCCCTGTTGCCCCTGCTGTCCTTGTTGGCCTTGTTTGTTCATTCCACTCAATATCTGAGGTATCTTGTCCATAAGCTGGCTGCCACCGGTAGCCGTATTTACAGGTATAACAGAAACATTGTCCTTATCTATAAGAAGAACAGCATCTGTACTGAGCCTTGCTCCAAGACCTAATGCACCACCTGCCATATTTGATGCCATGCCTGTTTGGGCATTGGCAGCGTTTGCCTGGTTCTTTCCTGCCGTATTACCGGTTCCGTACCCTAAAGTTACTGATATTACAGGTATAAATGTTTTGTCGCCATAGCTGACAGGCTTACCGATTAATCCTTCATTTTGAGTAAAGTTTTCCAAGTTTGAGAAAAGCGTATCTACATTCTGTGTTAATGATGAATTGATATCCATAAAATATCCTCCTGAAATTTAAATTTTTTTAATTTCTCATGACTACGATCAAGGTTGCAAAATAGCAAGCGATCTTCTACTATTTAAATGTTTAAATTCTTGCTTGTAATGAGTTGTATAATAATTATCACAAAATGGTCATACTTCAGGGCAGTGTTGTCAGGTCCGTAAAAGCTTTATAAGTGCATTGCCTAAGTTTATTTTTGCTGAGGCGTCTACATAAATGTAGTCCTTGGAGGCTGTAAAATCAGGGCAATGTCTTACTGTTGCAATATCAACCAAACTTGAGATGGCACCCAACAATCCTGTGGTAATACCTGTGGAAAATGGATCTCTAAAACCATAGTATGCATTAATAACAAACTCTTGTGGGTTGACTTTGTTAATTATCTGAGTATCAAAATGTTGTTTTTTGCTCTTTAATGTTTTTGAAAGCAATCTCTTGTTCAAAACAGTAACAGTTAGCACTGGCTTTGTATCAATAATTTCCATTACTGCTTTAAATAAGGGAGGAAGCCAAAACAGTGTCATATACATGTTAGATTTTTCCGTATCAAATATAAACCTTGCTCTTAGTGATATGGTGAATATCATAAATATAAAAAGAGCTAAAATGCCCAGAATAATGACTGTGATAATCATGTTTTACACTCCAATTCAAGCATCAGATTCGTCATAGTGTAATGAAAAGTGACCGATATAAGTAAATAGCACTTCTCACTATGATAAATGATAAATTTATCTATGATGTATCTATTGTTTACACAAGGCAAAAATTTTATTATTGAAAAATTTGCATTTATATGAAAAATCCAAGTTTAAAAAATCGATCTCTTTTAATATAAATTATTAACTGATGTTAATTTTTATTAAAATGTTGGGATAACTAATCATCACTCAATTTTAGTCATGAATTATAAAAATTTAAACTACTACAAATCAGGAGGGTATTATGATAGAAGCGGGAAATAAGGCACCGGATTTTAGGCTGAAGGATGAAGATGATAATGATGTAAGCTTATCGGATTTTAAAGGCAAAAAGGTAGTATTATATTTTTATCCCAGGGACAATACTTCGGGCTGTACAAAGCAGGCTTGTAGTTTCAGAGATGTTTATGACGATATTTTGGAAACGGGTGCAGTAGTCATTGGCATTAGCCCGGACAAGCCTTCGTCTCATAAGAAGTTCAAGGAAAAACTTAATCTGCCGTTTTATCTCTTATGCGATGAAGAACATAAGGTGGCCCAAGGCTTTGGAGCCTGGGGAGAAAAGAAGATGTACGGCAAGACATATATGGGAATAATAAGATCGACATTTATAATCGATGAAAACATGATTGTTTTAAAGGTTTATCCAAAGGTAATTCCTGTGGGACATGGAGATGAGATATTAAGGGCTTTAAAAGATATATGAAAAAGGTGATATTGAAATGAATAAATTCTATAATGAGTTTTTGGGGCATTTGGAAAAAGAGGACAGATTTGCTTGTGTAGAGTATGCAGTTTCCAAACTTTCTTCAGGTGAGTTGGATGTGGTCACTCTTTATGAAGATGTTGCAGGGCCGGCACTAAACAGTATAGATTGCAATATAAATGATAAAGGCTTATGCATATGGAGAGAGCATGTCAGAAGCTCAATTGTAAGAACGGTAATTGAAAACTGCTACACCTATGTAATCAAAGAACGGGAAAAAAGGAAAATCAGTGGTAAAGCAGGGACAGCAGTTGTTATTTGCCCTGATGGTGAATACCATGAAATCGGAGCAAGAATTGTAGCCGACTTTTTCACAATGTGTGGACTCAATGCAACATTTGTAGGAAGCAGCACCCCAAAGGAAGAGTTTATAAGTGTTTTGGAATATTTAAAGCCTGATTTTATTGCAGTAAGTGTTACAAATTATTATAATCTGGTATCGGCCGGAAAGGCTATTAAGGAGATAAGGTCCAGGTACAAAGGCAATTTGAAAATACTTGTAGGCGGAAACGCGTTTTTGAAAAACCCCAATACTTATAAGGAAATAGGTGCGGATACACATGTAAGAACTTTTAATGAAATTCGCAATTACATTGGGGGAGGATGGTAATATGGTATTTTCTGCAAAGGTAGCTATGAGGTTTTTAAAGTCAGGCAAAAGTCAGACAATTTTTATAGCTTTAGGAATAGCAATAGGTGTTTCGGTACAAATATTTATAGGCCTTTTGATACAAGGACTGCAGCAAAGTCTTATCAATCGAACCATAGGCAATTCGCCGCAGATAACAGTTACATCATTAATGGATAATAAGCTTATAGAGGACTGGGAAAGTCTATTTGACAGGGTCATGGATGAAAAAAGGGTGGAAAAGATATCCCCTGTTGCCGATTCTGCAGCCTTTATAAAATATAATAGTAAAAGTGAGCCTGTTGTGGTAAGAGGTTTTTTGCCCGACAAAGCTGACGAGATTTATAACATCAAGGAAAGGATTTTTGAGGGTGAGCTTTTTACAGGCGACAGGGAGGTGCTTGTGGGCAAGGAGCTCAGGGACAAGCTAGGCCTAATGCTTGGACAGGAAGTGGAAATAATTACTTATGATGGTAAAAAGGCAGGTCTTAAGGTAAAAGGATTTTATGACCTAAAAGTTTCATCCATAAACAAGAGTTGGTTGATGGTAAGTCTTAAAACATCACAGGATATTCTCGGATTTGATAATAGTATTACAGGCATTGAAATGCAGGTTGGATATTCGGATGTGTTTAATACAAAAGAGATTGCAAAATCCATTGACAACCTTTTAAATCACAGTAATTTGAAAACAGATGAGTGGCAGTCTCAGAACGCAGAACTGCTAAGCGGTCTCAATGGCCAAAGTGTATCTAGTATTATGATTCAGGTCTTTGTTTTGGTATCTGTGCTTCTTGGTATAGCCAGTGTTCTTGCAATTACCGTTATGCAGAAGTCAAAGCAGATAGGCATCCTTAAGGCAATGGGTGTTAAGGATAGGCAGTCAAGCATGATTTTTATGCTTCAGGGCTTTTTTCTTGGAATTTTAGGATCTGTACTGGGTGTTTCGTTAGGATTGGGTCTTATTGTTATGTTCACAAAATTTGCACTTAACCCGGATGGGACTCCTGTTGTGCCAATCTACATGAATTACGGGTTTATCACATTTTCTGGTGTGATAGCCGTAGCAGCATCTGTAGCAGCGTCCCTGATACCTGCAAGAAAGTCCTCAAAACTAAACCCGATTGAGGTGATAAGAAATGGCTAAATCTATTGAACTTATTAAAATAAACAAAATATATGGGGACAAGATAAAAACTCAGGTGCTTTTTGATATTGATCTGAGCTTTGATGAAGGCACTTTCACCTCCATAATCGGTTCATCAGGCAGTGGTAAAAGTACCTTGCTCAATATAATAGGAACCTTGGACAGGCCTTCAAACGGCCAGATTTTTGTTGATGGCATCAGCACTGAAAAGATGAATAAAAATCAGTTGGCGGAGCTGCGAAATGAAACAATAGGCTTCATTTTTCAGTTTCATCACCTTTTACCCGAGTTTACTGCTTTGGAGAACGTGCTGATGCCATATGTTATAAAGCATGGAAAGGCTTCAGGTGAGGCTGTGAAAAGGGCGGAGGAGCTTATGGAGATGGTAGGGCTTTCGGGTGTTAAGAAAAACCTTTCATCAAATATGTCGGGTGGACAGCAGCAAAGGACAGCTATAGCGAGAGCCCTTATAAACAATCCTAAACTTATCCTGGCTGATGAACCTACCGGTAACCTGGATTCTGAGTCAACAGAAAATATTTACAGAATTTTAAGGAATGTCAATGAGGCATTTAGGACCACTTTTATTGTTATTACGCATGATAGAAGAATAGCTGAAAAGGCAGACAGGGTTGTTGAAATAAAGGATGGAAGGATAAGTATGGATATTTATAAGTAGGTATTCAGCCATTAGAAAACAAATTAAAATAAACTCTAGAGGAATTAAAATAGTTAATATGAAAGGTAACTGGCTAAGACTCTTCCCAGCTTTATTTGTTATTGCGATTAACAGAAAAATATACAATAACACGATTTATATTTCCCTTCGTGCTGTAGTGGCAGCGAAGAGATAGTAAATTAAAAGGTTAGATACTATAATTCATATCTAACCTTTTAATTTACTACATTTAATTGGTATTGAATCTTTATCAACTACTAGTCCTCTTGCTTTCTATTACCTTTTATGGTTTTGTCCTAGTACATTGGACTCATTCCCTTCCTGGTAACTTTCTTACCAATCATTTATTGATTGTATTATATATATACCTCGTATAATTAATTCTCTAACAACATTTTTTAGAGATATATGGTTTATAGGCATGGCAGGACTACTTGACGCAAATGAAAATGTTACATATACTGAGGATAAATCCGTGTATTTGGCTATAAAAGGGTTTATAAATCTGAATGGAGTTGAGTTTTATGAAACTTGCAAATTGCATTTTATTTGTAAGTATATTTAGTATACTTTTGATTTCAGGATGTTCTTCTGAAAAACCCGTATTGAGTCATTCCGAAGTAGTTCAAAGTACGATTAACAGTAAGATAATTGGTGGTAATTTAAATATAACTGTGTATCTTCCAAAGGGGTATGGTAAGGGCGATAAATATCCAGTTTTGTATGCACTGCATGGTTCCTCAGGCAATGAATGGGTATGGTTCGAAGATCTTGATGCCAACAGTTGTGCAGATAGATTAATAAGCCAGAATAGGATCAAGCCCATGATTATTGTATGCACAAAGACATTGAACAGCTTTACTTTGACTGATTCAGACGGTCAAAATATTGGAAATATCCATAAGGATTTATTTGAGGAATATGTGTGCGAAGAACTGGTTCCATATATAGATTTACATTATGATACTATCAAATCCAAAGATTCCAGATACATCGGCGGTGTATCTATGGGTGGATTCATAGCACTTCAAATTGCACTTCATCACCCGCAGATATTCGGGAAAGCTGGAGGTCACAGTCCTGCGTCATGGATATATGACTATTCGGAAAACTCTTTTGATAATTGGTTGTATTCCGGTGACACAGAAAATAATAGTAGGGACCCGATCAAATTTGCCCGTGAAAGAGGACTTTCTGATATAAAAGTTTTCTTGGACTGCGGTAAAAATGATTATGGAATTGTAGATGATACAAAAAAGATACATGACGCATTGATAAAAAGAGGTATTAGTTCAACTTGTATTATAAATGAAGGAGAACACGCACTGGAGTACTGGGCGGCAAACATGGAAAAATATCTAGAGTTTTATAACAAGTAATCCACAAAGTCTGGATATATGAAAGACTGTGCCTGCTCTTGCATAAAAATATAAAAACATATTTCCTTACTTGGATGCAGGCGAGAATATCAGGTGCAGAAACGAAATAATTAACCAATTAATTAGATTGAGGATTTAAACAAAAAGGTGTGCAAATTAGCAAGTGGCATGCATTTTTGTGTATGATTTTTAATTACGGGGGATTAAGGATGGATAGCAGATATAAAGAGATTGTAGAAAGAATTTCTTTATTAAATAATGAAAGTCTTATTAAAATTGTTACAGAAAATTATGATGAATATGAAGCTGAGGCACTGGAAATTGCAAAACTTGAATTGGAAAGAAGGAATATTGATGTAGATAACAATATCAATAAGAAATGTTTTGGATATATTGTCGAGCATACTGATATTGCAGTTGAGGATTTGGTTTCATTTAAGGACGTATTACAACAAGTGAATTTTACATCGCTTGAAGAGGCTATTATAAATATTTATCCTGATGCACAGAAGCTTATTGAAGAGTACAAAAGCATTTATGATAAGATTTTGATCGAAGGGCCAGGTAAATCAAAAAGTGTGTTGATAATAATGGAAAATGAGCTTGAACATTATACTGATAGTGAAAAGTGGAAAATTTATGGCTGTGACACTCAAACAGGTTAAAAGATTAACATTGAGCAGTTTGACTGGAAAGAGTGGAGCTCATTCTACATAAATAATAATGATATTCGGAAGATAGGCAGGAAAAGCTATATAGCACATTGTTTTTACAAAATGGCAATGAATGGGTTTGATAAAAAAGCTATTAAAACAAATCTTAAAATAAAAGCTGAAGAAGATAATTGCAAGTATTTTTTTAACAAAGCCTCGAAATCAACTAACAGCATATTGGGCTCTGCGTTCGTTATGAAATTAGGCTGGACTTTTAAGAATATGGTTTCCTGTTATATGGCACTTATTGCTGTACTTGGATTGCAATTTTTTAGTGTATTTGCTCATACTAACAGATATACGTTTCAAGAGGTAATATCAGATGTCCAGAATTGTTTAGTGTTGGGGCTTGACATATCATTCATTACTCCAATCCTGTCAAAACTGTTGATGGAGCTGGGTTTCCTTGTTTTTGCTATATGCATATATTCTGGAATCCTTTTCTTATATAAGAAGGTACTTAATCATGAACTGATAAGTATAAATGATTTTCTACATGGAATTGGGAAAAATTTTGTAAATATATTTCTTGCAGGAATTTGTTTCAGCTTGACTATCAATATTATAATTTATATTGTTCAAATTCTAGTAACGAGACATAGCTTTAGTGATAATATGATGTTAATTTTTACTAAGTTATCAATTGCACAGGCACTGGGTCTATTTTTTAATGCTTTAGTGGTATATGGAACCTTGGTATTGGCAGAATTTGTCATTCTATTATTCTTTAGTTTTCTTTATGAGATAGTCGATATTATAAAAAGAAACTATATGTTTAATATCTATTCTAGGAATGGTTTGGATTTGTATACTTTCATGGATATTTTCATGATTGGTATACCTAGTTGACTGAAATTTCTTGAGATGCTTGCCAAAGCGTTTATTACTTGTTTTTTATTTCTTTATACAAGCCTGATTTTTTATTGGAATAAGAGGAGTAAGGGCTTTTTAAAAGTATAGAAATTTATATTGGGAGCAATTCCAACTTTCCTTATGCAATGTAAATAAATATTTGTATAATTTCCAATTTGAGATGCTTCCAGGCACTTCTTCTACAGCAGATATTGCCTATCAGATTGCTATCGTGCTGAAGTCTTAGCAAGTGTAGCACATTCTGCTATAATAATGCTGCAGCTAGGTTATCGCACTTTTAATAAACAACATCAAGTAGTTGATAAAAATAATCTAATTGATATGGGGATAAATTAATATGAATGGTATCTTTGAATTTATAGGAAATTTAAAAAGCACTTATATAGAGCTGTTTTTGTATCTGGTTGTACCTGCTTTTCTCATACTTTTTTTATGGAAATCCAAAAACAGAAGTAAATTTGGATTGTTAATTAAGACAGTTGGAATAGGTGCTTTTATTCTGGCTTTATTTTGGGTACCCTACAGGGAAACATCAGTTGGCTATTACACAAACTATATTCTGTTGGTACTTTTTTGGCTTCTGCAGTTAGGGCGTTTACGAAGGTCAGAGGGGTTAGATTTTTAAATGGTGTAACTATAAAAGGTATAGCTCTTGTTGTACCTGCAATTATTGCAATATTGCTTTTGGGATATGTTGGAAAGTTTATTTTGTAATTGGAAAACGGTGTAATAAAGTTATATTACATTACCTTTTTTCTTTGCATTGGAATCCTTTATTGTACCTATAAGGATGCCAATACTCATTCCAAAGCACATTCCCAAACTCATACCAATAGATTGAAATTCCCCCTTATTTGATATTAATCCAATAACCATTCCACATAACATGCCCAATGATGTTCCCATAGACATATATATTCCTATATAGTGACCTGCAGTAATCAGTTTATGCTTTTTATGCAAGTGGGATATTATTTTTTTCAAAGTAATCATGTAATTTTTTAAATGGGATTTATCAATACAATCTAAATTATTCAATAATTGACTTTCAAATATGCTTAGTAAATATTTGCACTCACTGCAGCCATCTGAATATTGAGTAAGCTTATTTAGGATATTCTCCAATCTGTATATTTGCAGTGCCTTAACCTTTTTTGCACCAAGGTTTGATTTTAACATATCTATCTTCTCAATAATTTTCTGATTAGTTTCCATTTAAGATATTTTCCTTTAATATATTTGCAACTATTATATTATATACCATTTAAAATATGCTTTTGGTATAACTGGAAATGATATGATAAAGGTATAATTTTTCCTGGGATGAATTTGTTTAGAATTCTCAATTATGAACTCAGTTAAAGACAATAGTGTTAAAAAATGTACTGGAATTAATGTGTCAAAGGGGTATAATAGTTTATGAATTGTAGTTATATCATTTCCAAGACTATAATTGTGTTGTTATATATAACTTTTATGGAGGATTGTTAATGAAAAAGAAATTACCAATACTTGTATTGTTTTTATTTATGTTACAGATATTATCTATAAGAATAAATGCAGCTGAAATGCAGGAAAATATATTATGGAAAACCGTACATAAAGATATCAATAAATATAAATTACTTGATGTAGCTTATAACGGAAAAACTTATGTAGCTGTAGGAATTGGAGGTTATTTAGCTACTTCATCTGATGCTGAAAACTGGATAGAACAAGATTTTGAAACAACAAGTGATTTCTGTAAAGTTATTTGGGATGGGAATTTATTTGCTGTTGAGGATATAAATAAAACTGTTATTTCGTCAGAAGACGGCGTCAATTGGAAAATACAAAATGACTATAAATTTGTAGAAAATAGCTTGGGGCAATCTATTTCGAAAAATGACTTGCAAGATCTTTTTGGTGAACTTAGAACAATCATATATAATGGTGAGCAATATGTCGCTTATAATTCCAATTTTGATATATTTGTTTCAAACGATGCCTTGAAGTGGGATAAACTCAAAACTAAAATGAAATTTTTTGAAGCTGGTATTGTATGGGGAAATAATAAATATATTGCTGTTGATTCTTTAAACGGGAAAGTATTTAGTTCCTTGAACGGAATCGGGTGGACAGAATCAGGTTCCGCTATAATCAATGAATGTCAAAAAGTTGTATGGACCGGTAACTTGTATATCGCATGTGGAAAAGGGGAAATATGGGCATCAGCTGATGGAGAAGAGTGGGAAAATCACAAACTTCCTGAGCCCGATGAAGTGGATGGCATAGCATGGAATGGGAATCAGTTTGTGCTCATAAACTCAAACAACACCATTTTGGCATCAAAAAATTTTAGCAATTGGAATGTACATCAAATGAAAGAATTGCATGATTTAAGTTCGGTATTTTGGGATGGAAAGGAGTTTGTTGTCTTAGGCAGTAAACTTACCAGAGGTATAATCACTGGGTGTACAGTTAAGTCAGTGAACGGGCTTCAATGGAAGCAATGGGATGCAAAAAATGTTCAGCGGTTTCTTCGTATGATATGGACCGGAGATCAATTCATAGGTACTGATGGATTTGGCAATATCGTAACATCAAGCGACGGGATTAATTGGAGCAGGCATAAAAATATGGCAGTATTGAACTACAGAGACTGTGGGGATTTGTGGGATGGTGAGAAAGTTGTAATGGTGGGATGGATTGGAACCATTATACTGGGCTATCCTATGGATATAATAAAAGTAAAAATCGATGGCAAGCCGATTGTTTTTGACGTTGCTCCTATAATTAAACAAGGAACTACTTTGGTACCTCTTCGTGCCATATTTGAAAAACTTGGGGCAGAGGTAAAATGGGATGCTAAAACCCGAACAATTACAGGAACAAAAGGTAGCAAAACAGTTATATTGAAACTTGACGATACTTTAGCCAGTGTTGACGGACAAAAAAAGATCCTTTCGGTCCCCGCAACTTCCATAAAAGGGAGGACAATGGTTCCAGCAAGGTTTATATCTGAAAGTTTGGGAGCGAATGTAGGATGGGATGGAATCACACGGACCTGCGAAATCTCTTCCATCTAAAAAATAGAAAAGATTTTTGGGAAAGCGATTAATTAATTCTTGAGTTAAAATTCGTATAATAAGGAGATTAAAAATGGATAAAAAACCGAAAAGAAACCCATCTGTAAATGTTCCGGAGGAAGTTGACAGGTATCTGGCTGAGTTGCCGGATGATATACGTCAGGAGCTTGAAAGGGTAAGAAAAACAGTTAAGGAGATAGTTCCAAATTTAACAGAGAGAGTAAGCTATCAGGTGCCAATATTAAGATTAAATAAGGACCTCGTTGGTTTTGCGGCACAAAAGAACCATTGTTCGTTTTATACCATGAGCAGAAGTATAATTGAGCAAATGAAAGAAGAACTGGCAGGTTATAAGATTTCGGGCACAACCATTCATTTTAGTCCGGAAAAACCTTTGTCCAGAGAATTAATAGAAAAAATAGTAAACAAGAGGTTAATTGAGTTGGGGTAAGAATTGGAGCATTGGTTTAGAACTGGGTATTTCATATAAAAGCTAACTGATTTTTAATTAATGATTGTATGACAGGCAGAAAAGAGATAGAATATTTGTATACAGCTTCCAAAAGCAGCAGTATACACAATAAACGGTTGGCAAAGGAATCTATATGTCATATATTATTTTAACAGGCATTTCAATAATGGTTGCCTGTTTAATCGAATCAATTGATAACAAAAAAACGAGGGCTGACAAAAGGTCCCGGCGATTTTTTCAAAAATGGCATGTTTATTTTCCATGGCTCGCAGAGTACAAGCTTGCTATACTTCTGGATGTCATATGTTTGCTGCCTATTAATCTTTTATGTGGCTTTTATGCTGCGTCCAACCATTTTGTAATATCACTTGAGATCATTTATTTATTCAGTATTTTGATTATTATTTTATTTAAAAATATGAAAATTCATAGAGCTCCTTTATTAAAAAATATTGCATTATGATTGTGTTATGTAAATTTAATTTATTAGGAGGGCTCTATTATGTTAAAGGGACTGTCAAGGTTAGGGAAAAAGCTTCAGGGAATGCATATTCCGGTTAGTTATAATGTTGACCAATACAATAAAATTGTTGAAGATATAAATATTGCAAACTTAAGCAATAAATCCGATAATGAACTTAAGGGGATGGCCGCTGGGATAAGAGCAAAAGTGAAAGACGGTACACCTTTGGAAGACGTTCTTGTAGAAGCATATGCATTAGGGCGGGAGGTGTCTCACAGAACCCTTGGTATGAGGCATTATGATGTGCAGCTTCTGGCAGGGGCAGCACTGCATGAAGGCAAGATAGTGGAGATGCAGACTGGAGAGGGCAAAACTCTTGCGGCTGTTCTTCCGGCATATCTGAATTCATTAACCGGAAAAGGTGTTCATATTTTGACCTTTAATGACTATCTTGTCCGAAGGGATGCAGAATGGATGAAGCCTATTTATGATTTTCTTGGGGTTTTGGTAGGATATGTCAAAGAGGGAATGAGCATTAAAGACAGGCAAAATGCTTACCGTATGGATATTACTTATGTTACTGCCAAGGAGGCGGGCTTTGATTACCTTAAGGACTTTCTTTGCACTAACAAGGACAACCTGGCTCATAGAGGGTTTAATTACGCAATTGTAGACGAAGCGGACTCAATACTTATTGATGAAGCAAGGATACCCCTCGTTATAGCAGGAAGCCAGGAAGCAGAAGAAAATGATCTTACCAGGCTGTCTGAATTGGCGAAACAGCTTATAAGAGGTACAGATTATGCTATAGATGAAAATGGGTCCAATGTTTTTCTGACAGATTTTGGACTTTGCAGGGTTGAAAGGCTTCTCGGATGCTCCAATTTATATGAAGAGCACAACCTTAAACTTTTGACGCAGGTAAACAGTGCACTTTTTGCAGAGGCACTTCTAAAAAGAGACAGGGATTATATAGTAAGGGATGGGAAAATTGAGCTGGTGGATGAGTTTACGGGCCGTGTTGCGGATAAGAGGCACTGGCCGGATAACATACAGGCGGCTGTAGAAGCAAAAGAAGCCCTTGATAAAAAATCCAGAGGCGTTATCATGTCTCAGATAGCACTTCAGCATTTCATTAATTTGTATCCTAGAATAGCGGGTATGACCGGCACAGCTAAGACATCTGCCAATGAGTTTCATGAGTTTTATGGTGCAGAAGTAGTTGTTGTGCCAACCAATAAGCCTTGTATAAGAAAAGACTTGCCGGACATGGTGTTTGCTGGCCAGGATGCAAAGAAAAACGCTATTATTTCAGAAATCAAGAAGGCACACAATAAAGGACAACCGGTTTTGATTGGAACAGGCAGTGTTGAAGAATCGGAAAGGCTGGCGGCTGATCTTCATAATGTCGGTATTCACGCAAATGTGCTAAATGCCAAGAATGACGAAATGGAGGCAGAAATTATTGCCAAATCAGGTATGTACGGAGCTGTTACAGTTTCTACCAATATGGCGGGACGCGGCGTTGATATCAAGCTTGGCGGAGAGAATGGAGAAAGAAGAGACGAAATAATTGCAGCCGGCGGGCTTTATGTTATAGGCACCAATAAAAATGAAAGCAGAAGAATCGATAATCAGCTAAAGGGCAGAGCAGGGCGGCAGGGAGACCCTGGAAAGAGCCGCTTGATTATAAGCCTGGAAGATGATATTGTGCTCAAATACGATATAGCGAAGCTTGTACCCGCACAGTTCTATCCTGAAGACAGGAATAAACCTTTCAATAGTTCGGCAGTAAATAGTGAACTAAACAGAGGGCAGAGGATAATAGAAGGCTATAACTCCGACGTGAGAAGGAAACTTTTAAAGTATTCTTTTATAATAGAAGAGCAAAGAAAGATAGTTTGCAGCAAAAGGCAGGATATTCTTCAGGATAAGGCACAGCTTAAAATTCTTAGAGAAAAAGCCTCTGACAAGTATGGCGAGGTATTAGGCAAATATGGGGAAAAGACCGTGTATGAGGTGGAAAAGCAGCTTACACTATTCTTTATCAACAAGCACTGGTCAGAGTATCTTGAGTATATGAATTACACAAAAGAGAGCATACATCTGGTAGTTATGGGAAGAAAAAATCCAATAGATGAATTTCATAAAATTGCAATTGAGGCCTTCAGAGAAATGCTTGGGGATGTGGAGAATGACATAATAAACGTCTTTGAAAATATCGAGATAACAAAAGACGGTATCGATATGGAGAAGGAAGGCCTTTTGGGACCGTCCTCCACATGGACATACCTTATTAACGACAGCCCTGATCAGTTCAGCAATTTACCAAATTTGATGAAGGCTACTTCAACGATGATCACCGGACCATTGTTCACCCTAAAATCAATTTACAAAAAAATATTTGCAAGAAACAAATCAGATAAGTGATTTTTGTTTATTGCTCTTTGTTTTATGTGGTATATATATTGTATAATTATTGTGAATTAATTAACAGAAAGGAAAGGTAATTTAATATTATGTGTAAAAATTTGCTTGCTGAAGAAATGTTCAAGGAACTCGATGAATATATCGGCAGCCTTGAAAACAAGGGGGGAAGCCTCATTACAGTGCTTCATAAGGCTCAGGAAATCTTCGGTTACCTTCCTAAGGAAGTGCAGCTCCATGTGGCAAGAAGGCTTGATACTACAGCAGCCAAGGTTAATGGAGTAGTTACTTTCTATTCCTATTTTACTGAAGAGCCAAAAGGAGAGCATGTGATTAATGTATGTCTTGGTACTGCATGTTATGTAAGGGGCGCTGAGTCAATACTCAAGGAAATTGAGAAAACGCTAAAAATTCGTGCAGGAGGAATAACCGAGGATGGTAAATTCAGCCTAGACGGATTAAGATGTGTAGGTGCATGCGGTTTGGCACCCGTAGTAATAGTTGACGGTAAGGTGTTTGGAAGAGTAAAAATTGAAGAGGTTGAAGGTATTCTGGAAAACTATAAATAAAATTATTAAGGCGGGTGGAAAAAATGGCAGCAATTAAATCTCTTGATGAGCTTAAGGCTATAAGGGATAGACTTAAGGATCAGGTGCAGGTTCGTGATGACAGTACTGAAAAAATAAAGGTTTTTGTAGGTATGGCTACTTGCGGTATTGCAGCAGGTGCAAGGACTACAATGAACGCAATGCTTGATGAAGTACATAAGCTGGGAATTACAAATGTTGCAATAATACAATCCGGATGTATGGGCTCTTGCTTCGCGGAACCTACTGTCGAGGTAAGGGTTCCGGGACAGGAAGGAATACTTTACGGAAATGTTGATGAAGAAAAGGGAAGAGAAATAATCAGAAAACATATCAAAGACGGGGAATTGCTCAATAATCTTATAATAGGCAAGCCCTTCGAAAATGTATAAATGCATTCAAACAAAAATAGCATGTTTTAATTTGGAGGGAATCAAATGGGAAAATATAGAATGCACCTGCTGGTATGCGGCGGGACCGGATGTCAGGCATCCGAGAGCCAGCTGATTGTTAAGAATCTTGAAGCCGGGTTGGCTGCTGTGGGCATGGAAAATGAGGTTCAGGTAGTGCTTACAGGATGTTTTGGATTCTGCGAAAAAGGGCCTATTGTGAAGGTTTTGCCTGACAGCGTGTTTTATGTAGAGGTTAAGCCCTCAGATGCTGAGGAAATTGTTAAGGAACATGTAGTCAAGGGAAGAAAGGTTGAAAGGCTTCTTTATGTTGAACCGACTCAGAGGCAAAAGATTGAAGAACATAAAGAAATGCCCTTTTATAAAAAGCAGCTTCGTGTTGCGTTAAGGAACTGCGGTTTTATTGACCCGGAGGATATAAATGATTATATTGCCGTTGAGGGATACATGGCACTGGGGAAAATCCTCACTGAAATGAGTCCTCAAGATGTTATAGATATTATGAAAAAGAGCGGCCTTAGAGGAAGAGGCGGGGCTGGCTTCCCTACAGGAATAAAATGGGAGACTGCCAACAGGAGTCAGGCGGATCAGAAATATGTTGTGTGTAATGCCGACGAGGGAGACCCTGGGGCATTTATGGACAGAAGCGTTTTAGAGGGAGATCCTCACAGTGTGCTGGAAGCCATGGCTATAGCAGGATATGCAATAGGAGCCAGTAAAGGCTACATATATGTCCGTGCTGAGTACCCATTAGCTGTGCAGAGGCTTGAGATTGCCATTAAGCAGGCTAAAGAACTGGGGCTTATGGGAGAGAACATTTTAGGCACAGGCTTTTCATTTGACATTTCATTAAAGCTTGGTGCGGGAGCCTTTGTATGCGGAGAGGAAACCTCTCTTTTAAGGTCTGTGGAAGGAAATCGTGGTGAGCCCACAAACAAGCCGCCATTCCCGGCACAAAAAGGGCTATGGATGAAGCCTACGGTAGTTAATAATGTTGAAACATTGGCCAACATTCCTCCCATATTTTTAAAGGGTGCAGAATGGTTTGCTACAATAGGTACTGAAAAGAGCAAGGGGACAAAAGTATTTGCCCTTGCTGGTAAAATAAACAATGTTGGACTTATTGAAGTGCCTATGGGTACTACATTGAAAGAGATTATTCACGGAATAGGCGGAGGAATAAAGGATGGCAAGGCCTTTAAAGCTGTTCAGACAGGGGGGCCTTCAGGAGGATGTATTCCTAGCCAATTTATTGATACGCCTATTGATTATGAGTCATTATCCTCACTTGGATCAATGATGGGATCCGGTGGTATGATTGTTTTAGATGAAGATGATTGTATGGTAAATATAGCGAAGTACTACCTTGAATTTACGGTTGATGAATCCTGCGGTAAATGTACACCATGCAGGGTTGGAACCAAGAGACTTTATGAAATTCTTACAAAGATAACCGAAGGTAAGGGGGAAGAGCAGGATTTATATGACCTTAAGGAGCTTGGACAAATAATCAGAGATACAGCTCTTTGCGGTCTTGGACAGACAGCACCAAACCCTATTTTGAGTACCCTTAATTATTTCTGGGATGAATATTTGGCACATGTAAGAGATAAAAAATGTCCTGCAGGTGCATGTACATCGCTTCTCAATTATTACATAATTCCGGAAAAATGTATCGGATGCAGGGCTTGTACCAAGGTATGTCCGGTAAACTGTATTTCAGGTGAGCTAAAGCAGGTCCATCTGATAGACAATAGCAAATGCATCAAGTGCGGTGCTTGTATGAGTACATGTAAATTTGCTGCTATCGAGAGAAGATAATTGGAAGGGAGTAAATAACAATATGGATAATGTAAAAGTAAAGCTTAATGATATTGAAATATCTGTTCCAATTGGCAGCACTATACTGGATGCGGCTAAATTGGCTGATGTTAGTATACCTACCTTGTGCCACTTAAACCTCCATGACCTAAAGGCGGTTAATCAGGTTGCCTCATGTAGGGTGTGTATGGTGGAGGTTGAGGGAAGAAGGAACCTGGCTCCTGCCTGTGCTACATATGTCTCTGAGGGCATGAGCATTAAGACCCATACCCCAAAGGTTGTAAAGGCGAGAAGAACCATTGTGGAGCTTCTGCTGTCGGATCACCCTACCGACTGTCTTATTTGTGAAAAGAACCAGAAGTGTGATCTTCAGAAGCTTGCAGCAGATTTGGGAGTGAGGAAGCTCAAGTACCAAGGAGAAATGTCCACTTATGAAAAGGACTCATCAAGCAAATCAATATACAGAAATCTGGACAAATGTATTCTTTGCAGACGTTGTGAAACCATGTGCAACGATGTTCAGACCTGCGGAATACTCTCAGCTGTGGACAGAGGTTTTGAAACTGTAGTGGCCCCAGCTTTCGGGCTTCCAATGTCCGAAACAATGTGTACATTCTGCGGCCAGTGTGTGGCGGTATGTCCTACTGCGGCATTGACTGAAATCAATAACATCGGAGAAGTGTGGGATGCTCTTAATGATCCAGAGAAGTATGTTGTTGTGCAGACTGCTCCTGCTGTAAGGGTTGCACTTGGTGAAGAATTCGGAATGGAACCGGGAACCATAGTAACTGGCAAAATGGTAACAGCACTGAGAAACCTTGGATTTGATAGAGTTTTTGACACTGACTTTGCAGCCGACCTTACAATAATAGAAGAGGCTTCGGAATTTGTACATAGACTTCAGCACGGAGGAACACTACCAATACTGACCAGCTGCTGTCCAGCTTGGGTTAAATTCTTTGAACATCAGTTCCCTGATCTTTTGGACATTCCTTCTACATGTAAATCACCTCACGAAATGTTTGGTGCTGTGGCCAAAACCTACTACGCAAAGAAGTTTAACATAGATCCCAAAAAGATGGTTGTTGTATCTGTAATGCCTTGTCTTGCCAAAAAATATGAGGCTGCAAGGCAGGAGCTTGGAAACGATGGCATAATTAACGTGGACTATGTTATTTCCACCCGTGAATTAGGGCTCATGCTCAAGGAAGCGGGCATAAACTTTGCAACCCTTAATGACGGTGAATTTGACAATCCTCTCGGGGAATCTACAGGAGCAGGGGTAATATTCGGTACTACAGGCGGAGTTATTGAAGCAGCCCTACGTACAGCTTATGAATGGCTTACAGGTGAGACCCTTGAATCTGTTGACTTTGTTCAGTTAAGAGGACTGGATGGCATAAGGGAGGCTACTGTCAGGATAAATGATCTTGACGTGAAGATTGGCGTGGCCCACGGTCTTGGGAATGCCAGAAAACTTTTGGAAGCCATCAGGGAAGGGAAAGCCCAATATCATGCAATTGAGATAATGGCATGCCCCGGAGGGTGTGTGGGTGGAGGCGGCCAGCCTTATCACCACGGTGATGCAGAGATTATTAAGAAAAGGGCGGAAGCCATTTATCGTGAAGACAAGGGAAAAACAAGAAGAAAATCCCATGAGAATCAGGATGTGCTAAAGGTATATAATGAGTTCCTTGGCGAGTTTTATGGTGAAAAAGCACATGAGCTGCTGCATACCCACTATACAAAGAGGGAAAAGATTTAAAGCGGATATGAGTAGATATGAGGATACCTGGATCAAGTGAGTTTGATCCAGGTATTTTTTGATGTCTAGGAAATTATGATGGTTGGAAAATTGAAAGACATTTGATATTTAGGTTTCCAGCTTTAGTGGTGTTTAATTCCCTGATTAGAAAATGTTACAGCTTTATAACTGATTTTTATTGGATTATGATAAATATTAGTAGGCTTATCATGTTAATAGAAATTGAAATGGAGGTCGAAAATTTGTTGCAGTTGGAAGCTTAGGCAGAATCTATACTTCAGCAGACGGCGTTACATGGAATCAAGCTGATTCGGAAAGCAGCAGAGATTTAAAAAGTGTTGCATGGAATGGAAAAATGTTTGCAGCAGTGGGGGATAAAGGAACGCTTTTAACTTCAGAGGATGGAGTGACATGGGCAGCAAGGCCGTTGGAAAGGGCTTATTCAATATCCCGCATTATAAGCGGCAATGGGAAATTCATTGCAACAATTTCCGATACATTTAATATACCAAATGAGAACGGATACATTTCGGATTTAAGAGTTATGGCAACAAGCAGTGACATGAAAAAATGGAACATCATCAAAACTGAAAATACTGCACCCTTAAACTCAGTTATCTGGACAAATGGAATGTTTACCACTGTTGGAGACGGTGGAACTATACTCAATTCAACAGATGGTTCCTCATGGTCGAAGGTGGATTCAAGCACCTCAAATAATTTGCTCAATGTAATAAGGGACGGTCAGAGGTATATAGCTTCAGGAGATGCCCCAGAAAGGTGAATGGTATTTTGACAGTATCTATGCAGCATACAACAATGGTATAATTAAAGGGTTATTGATAAAGATAAAATCAGTAAATGGGCTAAGGAGTATGCTGCAATATGTATCAAAAGTAATATAACAAACGGTGATGCCGGGTTTATAAAACTGGTTGATAATATCACAAGGGCGGAAACAGTAACAGTAGTATTCAGGCTGCTGCAAAGAGAATTGTAGGTTGGTGTTATTTGATTGATGATACCTAAGACAAAATAGCCCTGATTGGAGGATTTATGAGTATATTACCGTCAATAGACCCTGAGTTGTTCTCGTGGGTGGTGCTGCCACTTCTCATTTTTGTTTCCAGGATATTTGATGTATCGATTGGAACGATGCGTATCATATTTGTATCCAGGGGAAAAAAGATGATTGCACCACTCCTGGGATTTTTTGAGGTGTTTATATGGTTAATCGCCATAAGCCAGATTATGCAAAACCTTAGTAATATTTTTTGTTACCTTGCTTATGCAGGTGGTTTTGCAATGGGAACTTTTGTTGGACTTATTATAGAGGAAAAGCTTGCTATAGGAATTCTTGTGGTGCGAGTAATCCTTGTAAAAGATGAATGCAAGCTGGTAGAGAGATTGTCATCTTCCGGCTATGGAGTAACTGTAGTAGATGCCAAAGGCGTAACCGGAAGTGTCAAGGTTGTATACACTATCGTACGCCGTAAGGACAAAGATAATGTTTTATCCATTATAAACCAGTGTCATTCTAATGCATTTTACTCAATTGAAGATGCAAAGTCGGCTAATCAAGGAGTTTTTCCTATACACAGTAAGGTAAATGGCCTTTTCAGTATGCTGAGTAAATGATGAGTATATGATTCACTGCAATATAAGCCGGAGGATTAGAATTTATACTCTAATCTTCCGGTTTTTATTTTATATACTAATGTAGATTACTAATGTACATGGTAACAAAAATTTGCTGTCAGCCAGCTATTTTGAACACGTTTCAGGCTTTTAGGTATGGCCATAAGCCTGTTCGTATGATATAATTAATTCCATATTTAAACAATAGCATAGGAGGAGTATAGATGTTTTCTAAGGAAAAATTTAAAGGTATTGTAATAGGGGCGGTAGGAGCAACATTAATAACAACAACCGTGTTTGCAGCCCCTGTTGCTAAAAATGCACAATTATTTTTTAATAACATCAAAATATTTGTGGATGATGTCAGTGTGACGCCAAAGGATGCACAGGGAAATGTAGTGGAACCATTTATTTATAATGGAACTACTTATCTGCCTGTCAGGGCAGTTTCCAATGCCTTGGGAAAGAGTGTTGAGTGGGACGGTAAAACGTCAAGCGTTTACATAGGCAAACATAATAATTCAAATTCCAGTACTCAGCCAAGCAGTATGTGGCTGGAACAATTGGACTACTTTAATTATCAGGAAACTAGATCATCAAACAATTGGGGTTTATGGGATAGCAGCAAGGATAAGGATTCCACTGGTGCCAGCTACTCACATGGTATAAAATATAATCTGTATAGTATATGGGATACAGGCTCTTTGTTTACAGAGTACTTGATTAATCAAAAATATAAGAAATTATCGGGGAAATTCATATTACATTATGATTCAAGAAATGTTAATAGAGAGACATACTTAAAAGTATATGGAGATGATAAGCTCTTATATACTTCAGAAGTCATGACAGCGGGCAAAATGCCAATAGATGTCAATGTTGATGTGACTGGAGTAATAAAGCTAAAGGTAATGATAGACCAGCCGGATAAAAGTGGTTCAGGTGATATGTATTTTGGCTTCGTTGATGCGTTGCTGTCAGAATAAAAATTTCATATTCATAAAATGCCGGGTTTACAACTATCCCGGCGTTTTTATTGTAAAATATGCGTTTTGCTTTATTGAGCCTATAATTTTATAAAATATGGGTCCAGACCCTCGTAATCCAATGGGGTTTTATTAAAATTTGAAGCAATAATTACAACATCAGCAATATTAATGACCCTATCATTATTTAAATCACAAACTCCATTATATATTTCATCACCCTCAACAGCTTTAAATGTCTTAGCCATTTCAACAATATCCGTCATGTTTATTGCATCATCCTGATTGATGTCTCCAGCTATCATCTTTATTGGATCTTTCGTATTCTCGGTAGATGAAGTCAGGAAATTATGCAGCATTACTTCTCTGGAAAGGTAGCCGGGCTTGCTTATTTCA
Source organism: Pseudobacteroides sp. (assembly GCF_036567765.1). Lineage (NCBI taxonomy): Bacteria > Bacillati > Bacillota > Clostridia > Eubacteriales > Oscillospiraceae > Pseudobacteroides > Pseudobacteroides sp. The sequence continues at coordinate 29,085 of NZ_DATCTU010000133.1, read as the reverse complement.
AGCTTACTCTCAGAGTATCTAATAGACGGCTGATTCAAATCAACCCTAAAGTTAAAAACTCCAGTATCATCTGTTTTTGAATAATAGGGAGTATCTATTATTTTTACATCAAAGCCTGAATTTAGGATGGTATCTTCAGAGCTATTCTTTACAACTGAAACCTGGCCGATAACATTATAATACATTGGCGGTCCTGTATCGTAGCATCTTAATGTGATGGCACTAGTGGTAGGCTCATAGAGTTCATCTCCTGCAAATTGTATTGTTATATCAGCAGAGTATGTAATGTTCTTATCCTGGTGGAACACTGTAACAGGATTTATGGATACACCTTGTGTGTCTGTTACGGTTGTGTTTGAAACACCAACTGATGTTGAAGTCCATGAAATATTTTTGCATTGAAGAGGATTATTATTTGCATCGGTTAATGTTACCGATATGGAATAGTTTCCTCCAAGCATATTGGGCTTCAACAACTCTGTAGTAGGATTGTTCCAGACAATCTTAGTGGGAACTTTTGCTGGTTCTGCCTCAGCTGCCGAATACACAGGCATTAACATTATTGTAGTTAAAAACAATAGAATAAATGCGGTTTGCCTAAAAGCATTGTTTAGATACATATATACCTGACCTCCTGTTATATATTTTTATAAGTAGTGAGTGTAATGTATGATTTACTGCATAATTAAATTATACATAAGTCTTCTTGAAGTGTCAAGTATGATTTACTAAGGGGAATTTATAGCAGAAGGTTTTTTGATTGTACCTTTAAGGAAGGAAAATGGAGTTTCCCATAAGGGTTAGTTTATCTTGATCTTATGAACAACTTTTGTTTCTGCAATTCCGTACTCCAACTCAAGTAATACATCACCGGATAAATCAAAAATCTTTCCGCCTGTATTAAAATTAACCACATACCTTTTATGGTTTGTAACTGCTGTCTCTCCTTTATCCAAATGATCGGAAAAATTATCAGCATAATACTTTTTTCCATTGATTGTTAGATAAAACATGTTAACGCGTGTCATCTTTTCTTTACTCTCAAAATGGTCCTGTATTTCTATTTGCGTTTGACTAATGGTTGATTTTATAGAATCTATGATGACTTTGTTCTTACCAAACCAGTATTCCTTTTGTAAGCTATATACCATTTCATAAGGTGCTGTTTCAACCGGAAAGGTTATGACCCAGGGACCTTCAATATGGCTGATTTTACCGACTTTTAGTGTGAATATTTCCTCTTTACTATTTGGTTTAACATCATAAAAGTCAAATACACATCGATGCTCTCCTTTACTGATAATGGGTATCTTTAATGGCTGGCAACCCTCTGGTTTGCTGTTTGTGAGGTATACGTCTTCAAAGCTGATGTTTTTGCCGCTAACATTATCACCCTTAACTGAAACTTGAATCGATGTTTTTATGGTATCGGATAAAGTTTCTTCAACACATAGTGTTATGCCATTATGTTCAATAGAATGATTTCTTTTATCTATAAATTCTTCCTTTGTGGTAAGTCCAAAACCTGTATCCGATGCAGGCTTTGGGCTGGAAGTTTTGCTTGTATTAGAGCAGGAGGAAATGGCAAATAGGAAAAATAATGTTGCAGCCGAGGCGGCAAGGAGTTTGAAGTAGCTGTAATTTGAGTGTTTGTATGTCATTTTTAGTGCTCCTTTAATGTAATGATAATATATCTAATTAGGTGACACAAGCAGGTCAACAGGCATTTTGCACTTGTTTTCTGAACCTACAGGTGCATAAACCAAATTTACTTTTCTTTTTCCTAGCAATTCATCTTTTGACATTTCAAATACCAGCCCTATTTTGTTGTATTCTTGAGAATAAAGTATTACGGTTGACAGATATTCATCAACGGGAGATGAAATAAAGTCAAATCGTTTTCCATCAAGGGTTTCAATGTAAAAATCATTCCTTTTGAAATTTGTAAGATCTTTTCCGATATTTCTTACCTTTACATGAAGTGTTAAAAATGAATTGCCTCCTTTTGGTTTAAAGTTGTCGCTAAATTGGGCAGCCTGGATGCGTGTACCTCATATGCTGAATGAAAGCGAACCGAATCTATAAATCTTAAAACTATCTTCAGCTGCCTTGCCCAAGGATAAATCCCATTATAATTTTCTTCATATTACATATCTCTCTCTATCGTATTAACATAAGTATTATTTATATCTATAATTATACATTAATTGGTATGGAATTTGACTATAATTTGTTGCAATTTATTATTAATCTTATGTATGTTAGAATGGAAATAATAATTTAAATTGGCAGGTAAAATATGATAAAGGAAATTCAGGCAAAAACCATATTATCAACTTGTAAGAATCCTAGTGGTTGGTTCGGTACCCTCTATTCCATGAATATTTACAGGGGGTGTACCTTTAAGTGCATATATTGTGATTCCAGGAGTGAGTGTTACCGAATTGAAAATTTTGATGACATATATGTCAAGGTCAACGCCGTGGAGCTTCTTAAAAGGGAGCTTCGAAGAAAAAGGAAAAAGGGGACTATCGGGACAGGTGCAATGAGCGATCCATATAATCCTGTTGAAAAGGAATACAGGCTTACAAGGAAAGCCCTTGAGACAATAGCTGAAGCCAGATATCCGGTGCATATAACAACAAAAAGTACTTTAGTTACCAGAGATGTGGATGTGCTCATGGAAATCGGCAAAATATATGCATCGGTTGCAATAACCATAACCACAACGGATGATTCTCTTGCTGCTAAGATTGAGCCTAACGCACCGCCGCCCTCCGAGAGGCTTAAGGCCATAGGCATCTTATCGGCTCTTGGTATTACAACTGGAATAACAATGATGCCAATACTTCCTTTTATTGAGGACAGTGAGGAAAACATTAAAGCAATTGTAAAAGCTGCAAAGGAATTTGGTGCATCCTATATATACCCATGTATTGGTGTGACGCTGCGAGACAGGCAGAGGGACTATTTTTACAGTGAACTTGATAAGAACTTTCCGGGTATTAGAAGCAAGTATGAAAAACGTTTCGGGATAAGATACAGTTGTTTTCCTTCAAACAGCAAGAAGCTGATGGAGTGCTTTCGTGAAGCCTGCAAAAATAATGGGGTTTCAACGGATATACCCACATATGGCAGTAAAATTTCCGGGTATCAACTGAGTTTGTTTGATATATAAAACACCCTATTGACTAGGTGGTCAACAGGGTGTATAATTTAAATATGGATTGACCACCTAGTCAATGTAAGGAGGGAATAGCATGAACGCAATCGAAATAAATAATTTAACAAAATACTACGGAAGATCAAGGGGCATAATCGATGTAAATTTGGAAGTAAAAGAAGGTGAAATATTTGGATTCATCGGGCCTAACGGGGCTGGGAAGTCTACCACCATTAGGACGCTTCTGGCTTTTATATTTCCTGACAGCGGAAATGCCAGAATCCTTGGTATGGACTGCTTCAAAGATCAGGCCAGGATTAAGATGAATATAGGATATTTGCCGTCTGAAGTAAGCTATTATGACGACATGAGTGTGAGAGATTTGCTTTTTTACTCCGCTAAATTTTATAAAAAGGATTGCAGCAAAAGGATTAACGAGCTTAGTCAAACTCTTGAATTAGACCTTAACAAAAGAATTGATTCCCTGTCATATGGAAACAAAAAGAAGGTAGCTGTTGTACAGTCACTTCTTCATGAGCCAAAGCTTCTGATTCTGGATGAGCCAACCGGCGGGCTGGATCCTTTGATGCAAAACAGATTCTTTGAAATATTGAAGGAAGAAAATAAAAAGGGTGTTACAATATTCTTTTCATCCCACATTCTAAGTGAGGTTCAGAAGATGTGTAACAGAGTGGCTATAGTGAAAGAAGGCAAGATACTGAAGGTTGAGACAATAGACAAATTAAGGGGAGAAAAGCACAGAAAGGTCATAGTTGAATTTAAGAGTGAAGGGAATAATCTGTCTATTCCCGGAATGAGAAACGTGGAGCGGAAGGAAAGGAATACTCAATTTCTTTACAGCGGAGATATCAATGACCTTTTAAAGAAGCTTGCAACTTTGGAGGTTGATAACCTTTGGCTTGAAGAACCCTCACTTGAAGAAATATTTATGCACTACTATGAGTCGTGATTATGGAACCTATATATTGATTTTGATACAACCTAATTAAAGGAGTGAATGGATATGACCATATTTTTAAGGGAGCTTAAAAGGTATAGGAAAGGGTTTATTATTTGGACCACATGCCTTGTTTCATCTAATGTAGGAATGATGCTGATGTATCCCACCTTTGCAAATTCGCCTGACCAGCTTCAAGGATATATGAAAAGCTTGCCAAAAGGAATGCTTCGGGGACTTGGTATTGAAACATTGAATCTTGGACAAATACTGGATTTTTTTGCCTATGTTTTTTTGTATATTATTCTCTTTGGAGCAGCATATGCAATGCTTTTAGGCTCAAGCATAATTTCCAGGGAAGAAAGCGAAAAAACCATTGAGTTTTTGCTTGCAAAGCCAGTAACCAGGAATGGCGTTATAACTCAAAAGGCGATGGCAGTATTTTTCTACATTACCTTGTTTAATATAATATTTGTCGTGGTGGATTATTTCACATTTGAGGGAATAAAGCAATCAGACTATTCAATTTCAGCATTTTTACTTATTCATGTAGGGTTATATCTTTTGCAATTGACGTTTGCTGCAGCGGGTTTCTTTATTTCTATATTTGTAACTAAAGCAAAAACAATATATCCCGTTACATTTGGGGTCGTATTGGGAGCTTTTTTCATTAACATTGTCTCTGCAATATCGGATAAACTTGAGAATCTTAAGTACATTACACCATTTAATTATGTAAACCCGTCAAATATTGTAGTCAACAAAACTATTGAGCCTGTTTATATAATCATAATGCTTGGGATTATCGTGCTATCCACCATACTGACTTATGTGGCGTACAACAGAAAAAACATCTCTGTCTAAGGAGTGATCCACTTTGAATAATACTTTTGAAAGTCTTCCGGAGGAAAAAAGAAAGCTTATAATTGATGTGAGCATGGAGGAGTTTGCACGAAACGGCTATGAAAAGGCTTCAACCAATGTTATTGTGAAAAAAGCAGGCATATCCAAGGGAATACTATTCCACTACTTCGGCAATAAAAAAAATCTGTTCCTATATATAATTGATTATGCTATGGATGTGTTTTTGGAGAAGTTTTATAGCATGGATGAACAGGTGCCTTCAGATTTGTTCGATAAAATTATACACTGGGGGCTTAAGAAGCTGAAACTGTATTATGAGCTTCCTCTGGTATCCAAGCTAATAATGAAAGCCTATATCAATATTCCAGATGAGTTAAAGGAAGAGATGTCAGTCAGGTACCGGAAAATTTATAATGAGAATCTTCCCTTGTTCCTCAATGATATAGACACCACAAAATTCAGAGAAGGTGTAGACAAGGAAAAAGCTGTTGAACTTATAATGCTGTGTCTTGAAGGCCTAAACGGCAAGTATATCCAGAAATTCAGAAGCGATCCTGAGGCCGGCATACCTCAAATGGATGAAATATTTAATCAAATGAAGGAATACTTTGAGATACTAAAAGGCGGGCTGTATGGAAGCCCGCAGTAACTGTGAGTATATACAATCAGTTTTCAACCGAAAGAATCTGGCGTCTCTTCAACACTATAAAGGTTGGATCGTTTTCGGCAACATCACTGAAGAAACTTTTAAAAAGATTGGTTTTAAACTTATAAGCGGTAGTTACTTCTATCTCACATTCATCTTCACTTATTTTTTCTATATGGACTGTAAAATTGTTGTACTTTTCGTCAATGGACACTAAAGTATTGAGATTGACTGGAGGTGAAATATTAAACCTGCCTCAGCTGGCAGGGCAGGCCTTTGGTGAAGTTATACTTAAAGCTTGCTCTTTTAACATGGATGACAGGTTTGAATCTTCAATTGAAATGAGAAAGGCATTAGAAAGTGTACTTGAAGGGATGAAGGATGAAGAAAAGAATGAGGCAATACTATTTCCAAAGGCTGACGGAGGCAGCGAGGAATCAAAAAATGACGGAAGCAACGAAGAACTAAAAGCTGATGCAGACAACGAGGAATCAAAAGCTGACGCATACAATGAAGAACCAAAAATTGATACAGAAAATGAGAAGTCAAAATCTGACGGAGGCAATGAAAAATTACGCAATGATTTTGAAGAGGAACTTGATAAAAACCCTCTAAGCAGAACCATAAACCTGTTCGGGCCTGCATTGATCACTAATAAGTTTTTAAACGAAAGAGGCAATTCACTGGGCAATATTGTTAATGGAGGTATAGCGGCACAGCAGGGATTGTGGGTATACTATTCCAATGTGGGAAGAGGTCTTTATAGGTCAAAGCTGGATGGAAGTGACTTGGGAATGCTGTGTGAGGACAGTGCCTGGTTTATAAATGTTATTGGAAACTGGATTTACTACAGCAACGCTTCTGATGAGGACAGACTGTATAAAATCAGTATCGATGGACTGGAGAGAACAAGGCTTAACGATGATAAAACCTGGGATATTAACGTTTTAGGGGACTGGATTTATTACTGCAATGAGAGTGACGGGTTTAAAATTTACAAAATAAAGACCGATGGGACATGCAGGATTAAACTTAATAATGATTCTTCCTACAGTCTTAACGTCGAGCATAATTGGATCTATTATTCCAACAAGAGCGATAAGGGAAAAATCTATAAAATCAGGACTGATGGTGCCAACAGGACTAAAATAAACAATAATGAGTCGGACTTTTTAAATGTATATAATGACTGGATTTATTACAGTAACAAAGGTGACGGCTTTAAGCTTTACCGGGTTGGGACTTTCGGCGGAAGTGATGAAATGCTGAATACCGGTATGTGCCGCAACATAAATGTTCACGGAGATTGGGTGTACTATACAAATAAGTCTGAGGGTGGTAAAATGTGCAGACTAAGAGCAGACGGGGGTATCCAGGAGACAGTTGCAGTGTATAAAGGTGACTTTTTAAACATGGTGGATGAATTTGTCTTTTTCTGCAATAAGAATGACGGGGAGAAACTATATAGGATTGGTACAGACGGGAGTATGCCGGAAGAAGTGGAAGTCCATGATTTGCCTTCCTCCGATGATGATTGGTTTTCTCTATAAATTTGCGGCAAACAAATATAATGGATTTGTCTCTTTTAATACTTTTAATATACTAATAAAAAAATCTACTTTCATTAATCTTCCTTATTTGATAGAATGTTTAGACACAGGTTTTTTATCAATCAGCCTATGGCTTAATATATTTATTTATCAATAAGGGAGGTTATTATTAATGAGTAGTACGGGGGTAAAAAAAGTCATTTCATTGATCACGCTGGCTGTCTTACTAATCACGAGCATGCCTGCTTTAAGCTTTGCGGATACAGTAGCAACAAAAGTCAGTCCCTATTGTACAAGGACTACGACTCCGCTTATGAGTATCAATCTGGCGGGATCGGATGATGTTTTCTTTGATGGTACCACTTTTACAAGACAAAATTCTATAAGCAATTTTTCGGTAATGGCTAAGGAACCGCAGTTTTCTACTTCTGAGCAGGGAACCAGACCAAATGCATTGGACAGAATTGAAGCTGAGACCCTTACAGTAAATAATGGACTTACCGTAGAAAACAGTCAGGACACAGATGGCGGTCAAAACTTGGCGTACATAGGTAACGGCGATTATGCGGGATATGATTTTATATACTTTCCTAAAGGAACAAAAGGGTTTGTTGCTCGTGTAGCTACTGAAACAGAAGGCGGAAATATAGAAATCAGACTTGATCACCCGGGTGGAGAGCTTGTTGGAAAGTGCAGTGTAAAGAATACAGGCGGATACCAGAAATATATCGATGTTTCATGCGGTCTTACTGGAAGTATTGAAGGACTGCATAAGGTTTTTCTGATATTTACAGGTGAGAGGGATAATGGGATATGCAATATAAACTGGTTTAAATTCACCAAAGGTGTGTTTGATCCCATTAAAGCAAAGGCCTTTGACAGTTCAAGCTCCAATTATTACTTATATAAGTCCATGGATTTTGGCATTGAAGGACCTACAAAGTTTAAAGTCCGCTTTATAAACAGCATCAGCGGCACCGTAGATGTAAAGTTAGACAGTCCTACCGGAACAACAATCTGTACCCTTAACTCAACCGGGATGACAAATGAAATAGGCTGTGTGGAGAGCCCTCTAAGCTATAGAGTTACAGGGATTCACGATTTATATTTGGTTGACAACTCAAATGGAAGCGTGCTGAACGGCGTTGACTGGTTTGCATTTGATTCTTTGGAAGAGCAGGTGCCTCAGTTGGATGACAATCTGTCAAATCTTATAAACACTGGTATAAAAGGTTATAACATAGAATTTTCCATGAATGCAGACAGAAATAGTGTTTATGAAGTTTATTTGTACACTTCAGATATTCTCAAGGAGAACAAGCAGGTATTTGACGTGGTTTTTAACGGAACGACCGCTGATACCGTTGACAGTCAGAAATCGGGGCTTAGATGGGAAAAGAAAGGTCCATACCTTATAAAGGTTTTAGACGACGGAAAGCTCCAGTTAAACTGTGTTGCAAAACGTGGCATGGCTTCTATCTCCGGAATACGCATAAGCAAGGTAAGCTACTCAAAACCTTTCAAGGATGTAAAGATATCCGACTGGTTTTACATACAGGTTATGGAGCTTGCAAGCAAGGGTGTTATATTCGGAAAAGGAAATGATACCTACAAGCCAAAAGAATCAATTATCGGTGAACATGTGGCATACATGACGTTTAATGTAATGAAATACTCAATTTCCGAGAATGATGCTGTATTCAGACCTGATAATTACACCAAAATGAACGATATACCTACGGACTTTTGGGCGTATCAATACATGAAATCCTATTATAACTATTTCTTCAAGGAGAAAATGTCAAAATACGACTTGAATACGCGTAAAGCTTTTAGCAGCAAGGATTTTGAAGCTAATAAAAAGGTAAGGCGTGAAGAGTTCGCTATGGCTATTATAGGTGCGAGGCGTCTTGACTATAACAAAGACGGAAAGGTTTTTGTTCTTGATCCTGACCTTGAGCCGGGTGCTAAGCTCAACAACTACAGGGATAAGGATTACGATAAGATCACCGGTTCCTTCAGATATTTTGTGGAGCTTGCACTGGAAAAGTCCCTAATGAAGGGGGATCAGAAGGGATACTTAAACCCTAAAAACCCCGTTACCAGAGCTGAGGCTGCATCATTCATATACAACGCATTAAACCAGAAGGAAAACAATTTTATAAAGCCTGAAACAGGAAAGGCAACCCAGGTGCCAAGAATTACAATGAAGAAAAGAAAAGTCAATGTAGGAATACTGACACTTCCTGCACCGGCATGGGATTCCATAAACAACAAGCAGGTTAATGACTCTAATCCTGACTTTTCCATTATGGAGCTTTTAGACAGAAATATTAACAAGCCAATGGACTGGGAGCTTAACAATCCATACCCGCCGGCTTACAACAAGTATGAATTTGCCGATACTGCAAAGTATAACAGTGCAAAAATGCCGAATGCACCGGTTCAGGGCTCATCAACCCAGATATATTGGGATCCTTCCACGTATTTTAAGGATTTGAGGAGCATTGCCAAGGCACAGACTGACCTTGAGGCTGATATAACCTATACAGGGGTTGTAGGAAATTCTGAAAACATAACAAAGTCCAAGCTGTTTAAGTATTGGGAGGTTTCACTTGACGATCCTAATCTTACTCCGGAAAAGATAGCAAAGAGCTACGATATATTGTTCCAAACATCTCACGGTAAGATAACATACTCTCAAGATGTACAAAACAAGGTAAAAGCTTTCCTAAATGCAGGAGGTCAGCTGTGGTGGGAAAACTGTCTCGGACTGGAGATCAAGTCAGGAGATGGATTTACAGACGAAGTTGGTTTTGTATCGGTGCGTCCTGGAAACAACTATAAATATGCACAAATTCCTGTTGTAAACAATGGAAAAATGCATCCGCTGTTTGACAACATATTTACAATAGATCCTGAGAAGTCAAGCCGTTCTGTTGCACCGGGGCTAATGAATAAAAACAGTGAGATATCAATGCTCGGTGATGGGGAAGAATGGTTAAATGATGACAATAGGTATATATCCGGGCTGCTGCCTACAGATGAAGTAATATTAAATGTTCAAGAGCCTAACAACGGCAAATTATATCCTAACATGGCAGTAAGAAATGTTGCAGGAGCAAATGGGCCTGCTGGAAGAATAGTTATAACCACTAACGATGTTGGGTGCGGAATCTCAAAGCATGTTACAAGATCAGGAGGAAAGGCTGTTGAAGACTACAAGTTCTGCTACAACCTGTTTGGATGGATGTCAAGGGTATCGGTAAACTTTGATGATACTAATGACAGTGATTGGAACGGAAAAGATAATATAATTGTTAAAGCAACAGTAGCAAACAACGGTTCCAAGACTCAAACATATGATCTTACACCAACATATAATTCCAGCCTTTGGGATGTCCAATTCACAACAGAGTATAAGAATATAAAAGCTAGGGAGCCGTGGATATTAAGTCTTGATGCCAAAGGATACCCCAATAAAATCAGGCTTGAACCCAATCAATCAGAGGAAATCGCTTTCAGAATGGACTTTAAGACATTGGACAGTCCTAAATTTGAGTTTACATTGCGTGCAATTGAATCCGGAGCTGTAAATACTCGTGATATGGATGAAAATACATTTGCACTTCACAATGTAAAGATTATTAAACCATCATTAAATGTTACAAATAGCAGCCAGGATGGCAAAAGCTTCAGCGTATTCATAGGTACCGATAATCTAAAGCTGAACGATATAAGACCTGTAAACTATGATTTGACATTAAAGTTTAAGAAGGGTAATACATTTGTTGATCCGCAAAACACTATTGACCGTATAGAGATGGACTCGGGTAATTATACCAACCCAGCCATGGAAGACATGACAATTAGCTATACAGATGCAGGCGGAAAACCATCGGTTGACATAACATTAAATAATGTGAAGTTTGATACAATGGAACAAAGGATAAAAGTTAATGTATACCTAAAAGACAGTGCAAGTAAGGCAAATTATGTGGTAACAGGCAAGCTGGAAGCTTTTGATCCAATAACAAAGAAAAGACTCGGGTATTCCGATGAGGCGGTTATGAGCCTCAAATAATCTTTCATTTGTCACTTGTAATATAAGGTGTGCTAAGGCTTGGCAAATTGGGCCTTAGCATATCTGTAAAAATATACTTGTAGCATTTAGGTATAAAACAAACTAACATTATTTCCGATATAAATATGGTATAGAAATAAATTGCTTTCTGAAGCTATTTATCTGGTATAGGTTGTGGTTTCTCATATACCATATTATGCATTTTGATAGTAATCGGGAAAGAAAGGATGAATATTATTGGCAAAGAACAGGGCACCTGAAAAGGGCAAAATAGGCTTTGTGGCAATATTTTTTGTCTCTCTTGCTTTATGTTTAACAATAGGTACAGCAGCTTTTTTACTAACGGGTGACTACTTTACGCAAAATAAGGATAACCCCTTGGCTTTGCATGCTCCATTTGCAGCCTTTTCAGCTGTTGCAGCTTTTATAATATTCATTTTATTCGGATTGCTTCTTAACCGGATTACCATTGAAAGGACTTATATCAGAGAGCTTAAGAATTTTAAGGACTTTACTGACTCCATTCATAATGCACAAACAGAGAGAGAAGTATATGAAAGAATGTACGAGTTTATATGCCGTACTGTTATGGTTAACAATATAACCCTATTTTACAAAAATACCATTCCTGTGGAAGGGGTGGATGACAGTGTTGAAAACCCCTGGCAGAGAATAGGCTACGAGAAAGTGCCTCTTTGCAATATGTCACCAAGAAGCTGTCCGGTCATAAGGACAGGAAGGGAATGCAGGATTGTTAGCATACAGAATGGAATTAAATGTGCATACCAGCTTAATGAGTACAAGCAGGGAAGTTATGTTTGTCTCACAATAGTTAGCATTGACTCGCCCCAAAGTATTTTGCAGCTATATAGCCAATATGAAAACGCTTTTAATGACGAGTTGATCCATAAAATAAAGTCGTATACCGAAATAGCAAAAACTCTAATTAAAAGTAGGCGTAAGATGTCAACCCTAGATAAAAGCTCAAAATATGACAACCTTACAAAGGTGTATAACAGAGGATACTTTACAGAATATTTGAGAAAACAGGTTGAAATAGCTTTGTATTCTAAAGAAAATCTAAGCATTATGATACTTGATATAGACTTCTTCAAAAAAATCAACGATAATTATGGACACTTTGCAGGAGACCACGTATTGGCACTGTTTGCGAAGCTGGTTGTAAAGGAAGTAAGGGTAACTGATTTGGTGGCAAGATATGGCGGAGAAGAGTTTGTTGTAGTTTTGCCTTCAACTGATATTGTAACTGCATATGATGTTGCGGAAAGAGTTAGAGAAACAGTTGAAAAGGCATATATGCCGCCTTATGGAGATATTGACATTCCTTCAATAAGCTGCAGTATAGGCGTGTCTGCCCTCCCGCTATACAGTAATAATAAAGATGATCTTATTAAAACAGCAGATTTGGCGTTATATCAAGCAAAAAGGGATGGAAGGAACAGAACTAAGGTATACGATAAATCCATGGCAATGATAAAGAAAGAATAGGATAGGTAAAGAAAGGGGCACCCTAACCGGTAAGCCCCTTTTATTTTTGCAAAATTGGCGATTAAGCTGCAATATCACTCGTGATTTTTTCGGGAAATTTTGTTGTTAATGTGATTTTTGTTGGTATAAGTGATGTATCATATTATGTGCTGCTACAATTGTTTTGCTTTGCTAAGCATGAATTAATTATAATAAAAATGGGAAATATAACACACTGGATAAATAATATAGAGGACAGTTAAATATAATAATGATAAAATGTTATAAGCCTTACCGATATTTATGCTAATTTCCTAGACATAAATAAAGGATTTTGAATTTTTTTGGCGAAATAAGGTTAGGATAAAAAAGAATTGGATCAGACACTCGTATGAATGAAAGATAAACTGTAGAAAAAGGTGGTATTGTCCATGAATATTGCAGCTGATACAGAAAAGATTTTTGAGATTATTAATGCGGAATCAAGAGATCCCTATTGGTTATTGGGGATCCATAAGGTGGAGGACACTTCCAAAAAAGCAAAGGGGTTAGCCATAAGGACGTTCATTCCCAATGCTGATAGTGTCAAGGTTATTGATGAAGAAACAAATGGTAGTTACCTGATGGAAAAGATTCATGAGAGTGGGCTTTACGAAGTAAAAGTTTGGGATAAGAATGACTTTTTTTTATACAAGTATGAGGTAGTGGACAATTGCGGGAACACATACTTTATGCATGATCCCTACAAGTTTTTGCCTGTTATATCGGATTTTGATCTTTACCTTTTTAATGAAGGCAATCACCATAAGGTATATGAAAAGCTTGGAGCACATGTTCTTACAATTGATGGAATTAAGGGAACTTTATTCGCGGTGTGGGCTCCCTGTGCAAAAAGGGTTAGTGTTGTAGGTAATTTCAACCAGTGGGACGGAAGAAGGAATCAAATGAGATGCAGGGGAGCATCGGGAGTATGGGAGATCTTTATACCGGGTATCGCAACCGATGAGATCTATAAATACGAAATCAAGACTCCTCACGGTGAAATATATGTGAAAGCTGACCCATATGCTTTTTATTCTGAATTAAGACCTGGAACAGCATCCGTGGTACATGATATTGATGAATACAAGTGGAATGATGATAAATGGATAAAAGAACGCAGCAATAATGGCACCTTTGATAAGCCTGTATCCATTTATGAACTGCATTTTGGATCTTGGGCAAAAGTTCCAGAAGATAGTGAGCGGTTTCTTACATACACTGAAATGGCGGATTCTCTAATTAAGTATGTTAAGGATATGGGCTTTACACACATAGAACTGCTTCCAATTTCAGAGTATCCTTTTGATGGTTCATGGGGATATCAAATAACCGGTTATTATTCGGTAACAAGTAGATATGGAAGACCTGAAGAATTCATGTATTTTGTTGACAAATGCCATGAAAATGGTATTGGGGTTATACTTGATTGGGTTCCTGCACATTTTCCAAAGGATGGACATGGACTTGCACGCTTTGACGGGACTGCATTATATGAGCACTATGATCAAAGGCAGGGTGAACATCCTGATTGGGGAACACATATATTCAATTATTCAAGACATGAGGTCCGTAACTTCCTTGTATCCAATGCAGTTTTCTGGTTTGAAAAATACCATATAGACGGTCTCAGAATTGATGCAGTTGCATCTATGCTTTATCTGGATTATGCAAAGAAAGAAGGAGAATGGGTGCCAAATCAATGGGGTGGAAAAGAGAATGTCGACGCCATAGATTTTATGAGGCAGCTAAATACAACGGTTTATAAGTATTTCCCTAATGTAATGATGATTGCAGAGGAATCAACCTCATGGGCACTTGTATCGAAGCCTCCTCATGTGGGCGGTTTAGGGTTTTCATACAAATGGAATATGGGATGGATGAATGACTTCTTAAGATATGTAAGCAAAGACCCAATTTATCGAAAGTTTCATCAGGGGGAACTTACATTTTCCTCAGTATATGCCTTTTCTGAAAACTTCATACTGGTGTTATCACATGATGAGGTGGTTCACGGCAAGTGTTCAATGATTAATAAAATGCCGGGAGATTATTGGCAAAAGTTTGCAGGTCTTAGGGGAAGCTACGGTTATATGTTTGCTCATCCCGGTAAGAAGCTTCTGTTCATGGGAAATGAGTTTGCACAGTTTATTGAATGGGATTATAAACGAAGCTTGGATTGGCATCTCTTAGATTATGACATGCATAAAAAAATGAAGGATTATGTCAGAGACTTAAACCACATTTATCAAAGGGAAGCGGCCCTCCATGAAGTTGACTTCAGCAATGAAGGTTTTGAATGGATTGATTGTAATGACGCTGATAACAGTATAATCAGCTTTGCCCGCAAAGCAAAGGATTGGAAGAACATGATTATAGTGGTTTGCAACTTTACACCGGTACTCCATACGGGATACAGAATCGGGGTTCCTGTGGCAGGTTATTATGAAGAAATATTCAACAGTGATTCTGAAATATACGGCGGAAGCAATCAGGGGAATAAAGGAGGCATGTATTCAGAAAAAATTGAATGTCAGGGCAAACAGAATTCCATGCTGATTACGGTACCGCCTCTAGGTGTTGTTTACTTTAAGCTTAAGGAGCTGCTGTAAAATAGTGTGAGCATCTAAAATATCACGAGAGATTTGTAAAAGCTGCCTGTCTTCTAACGGAAAATTTGAAGGCCGGCAGTTTTGTTATGTATAGGAAACTGTGGTGTATCCTACACCGCAATTGAATTTTGAATGGCAAATAAATATATGCCTGCATATTATGATTTGTAGTACATTCATAAGCAATCAATTGACGGATTGGAGAGCAGGTATGAGAAATGTTTTAATTACAGGTGCAGGCGGTTTTATAGGAAAAAACCTGAAGGCTGCCCTGGAAACCTATAAAGATATAAGGGTTTACTCATATGATGTTGAAAATTCTATGGGTGAGATGGATGAGTACATTGAAAACATTGATTTCGTTTTTCATTTGGCAGGCATTAACAGGCCTGATGACGTGAAGGGGTTTGAAACTGGAAACTGCGGATTTACTGAAAAGCTGCTTGGGATGCTGTACTTAAAAGGCAAAAAGGTTCCTGTACTGTTATCGTCTTCTATACAGGCAGAAAAGGATAACCCTTACGGAATCAGTAAGAAGAAGGCGGAAGATTTCGTATTTGAATATGGAGAAAAAAGCGGCAGCAAAGTGTTGGTATACCGTTTGCCCAATGTGTTCGGCAAGTTTTGCAGACCAAACTATAACTCGGTAGTTGCCACGTGGTGCTACAACATAGCCAGGGGCATTCCTGTACAGATAAATGATCCTGATACCTTGTTAAACCTTGTTTATATAGATGATGTTATTGAAGAGTTTGTTAATGCATTAAATGGAGCGGAAAACAGGTCTATTGGGGGCTATTGCACTATAAGGAGGGTATTTACAGTAACTTTGGGGCAGTTGGCTGACCAAATCTATTTATTTAAAGAAACAGAAGGAACTATTAAAATCCCAAGCTTTGAAAAGGATTTTGATAGATTCTTGTATGCAACCTATACTTCTTATATACCCAAAGAGGATATGGCCTATGCCCTTGATATGAAGTGTGACAATAGAGGATGGCTGGCAGAGTTCATGAAATCAAAACAAACGGGGCAGATATTTATATCTCGAACAAAGCCAGGTATTACAAGAGGGAACCACTGGCATCATACCAAGGTAGAAAAGTTTCTTGTTATTGAAGGGGAAGCAGTTGTAAGGCTAAGGGGAATAAATGATACAGAGGTAATAGAATACAAGGTTTCAGGCGATAAGCTGAAAGTGATAGACATTCCTGTTGGTTACACTCATTCTATTTCAAACACAGGTGATAAGGACCTTATCACAGTGTTCTGGGCAAATGAGATTTTTAACCCGGATGTACCGGATACATATTTCATGGAGGTTTAGCGTCAATGAATAAACTGAGGGTAATGACCATAATTGGTACTCGTCCGGAAATAATAAGACTTTCAGAGTGCATAAAGGCATGTGACAAGTATTTTTCACATGTGCTTGTTCATACCGGACAAAACTGGGACTATCATCTCAATGAGATTTTCTTCAAGGACCTATCCCTGAGAAAGCCCGATCATTTTCTTAATGTTTCCGGAGGTCATCTGGGTGAGACCATGGGAAACATAATTTCCAAGTCTTATGAGGTTCTTAAATCCGAAAGGCCTGATGCACTCTTAATACTGGGAGATACAAACTCCGCTTTAAGTGCCATACCTGCAAAGAGGCTTAAGATACCAATATTTCACATGGAAGCCGGCAACAGGTGCTTTGATCAGAACGTTCCTGAAGAGATCAATAGAAAAATTGTTGATCATATAAGCGATATAAATATGCCTTATACCGAACACAGCCGCAGGTACCTTTTGACAGAAGGAGTCAGAAAGGATTTTATATTTGTGACAGGTTCTCCAATGACTGAAGTGCTTAGTAAAAATATTGAGAAGATTCATAAAAGTAATATATTGAATGAACTTGGGTTGGAGGAAGGTAAGTATTTTATTGTGTCTGTCCACCGTGAAGAAAATATTGATAATGAGAAGAACTTCATTTCTCTTATGAACTCCTTGAACTATCTGGCTCAAAAGTATAATATCCCTGTTGTCTATTCAGTTCACCCAAGGAGCCTGGGACAAATTGAAAAAAGAGGATTTAAATTTCATAGCCTGGTAAGGCAGCTAAAGCCCTTCGGTTTTTTTGACTATAACAAGCTGCAGCTAAGTTCTTTTTGCGTTCTGTCGGACAGTGGGACACTGTCGGAGGAATCGGCTATTTTGGAATTTCCGGCAGTGCTGCTGCGTACTTCAACAGAGAGGCCCGAGGTTCTTGATAAGGGCTCGGTTGCGATCGGAGGGGTGAAGGAAAGTGATATCGAGCAGGCTGTAATGCTTTGTACTGACATGTGGAAGGATAAAGCGGAAACAGTAGTTGCCGGAGATTATAAGGATCCCAACGTTTCCATGAAGGTAGTGAAAATTATACAGAGCTACACAAAGATAATAAATAGGTTTGTCTGGAGTAAGGATAGGTGAATAACCTTTGTAACATAACAAAAGCCGGTGTGTCCGGCTTTTGTTATGTTTAGGGAATTGACTTTATATGTTTAGGAGAGAAAATGCGATTAAATTTAAAATTATGCTGCAGTTGTAGGTGTAGGTGTAGGTGTAGGTGTAGGTGTAGCAACTGGTGTACTTGTAGGAGTTGCAGTGGCCGTAGGTATCGGGGTAACAGTGGCTGTTGGTGTAACTACAGCTGTCGGAGTAGGAGTAACAGTAGCAGTTGATGAGGGTGTCACTGTTGGAGTGCTGGTAGCTGTGCTACTTGGAGTAGGTGTGGCAATCGGTGCTTTTGAAACAGTAATCACTGTTTGGTTTTCTATTATTATAACTGTCTTAGATTCACTGTCCCAGTCAAATTTCATTTTAAATATTTCACCTATAAGTCTGATAGGCACGAAAGTCCTGTTGTTTATTACAGTAGCCGGAACCTCAATTCCTACATTTGCACCATCAACCTTTATTGTGCTTGCACCGACAACTATTTCAACGGTCATGTCTTTTTTTCCATACACTTCACTGTATACAGATTTTGTTACAGTTACGGTTTTTGTGTCTGCATTCCATGTAACATTTGCCTTTAAGCCGTTAGATATAGCTCTTATAGGAACCAGAGTTCTTCCGAATTTAATAACCGGTGGTGCATCTGTTTCAATCTCTTCGCCATTAATGAATATCATTGTATTGCCCTTGTTGTGCTTCTTTTTGAAGGATTGAAGGTCTTTTAAAAGTTTTTTCATGCTTTCAAGGTTTTTGGATGCTTTTTTGATCTCATCCTTTAAGAATTTTTCAGTTTCTTCAATACTTTTAATATCTGATTTGTCTTTCTTTTCGTCTTTTTTCTTTATTTCTGTATGCTTGCTATTTCCTTTTTCATTGTCTTTGACCGAGTGTTCAATTTTTTTCTGGTTCTTGCTGTTGCCTTTGTCATTTCCTTTTGCGTATGTAAGGATTCCACTCGTCAATACAAGTGTTACAGATAATAAAATACATAAAACTTTTCTCATAAAAAACTCCTCCTGTGTTTGTTGTTATTGTTCTTGCTATATACATTCGAAGATTGTATATAACATTTTGGGGTAGGTGAAAAAAATAATGCCGAATATAAATTATCTTTATATATTTCGGCATCTTATGCGTATTATATCTATATGTTTTTCCAAAATTATTTCGGACGATTGTTTGTTCCATTCTTTTGATCAGTATTATTGGTCTTGGATTTATCCTTCAAATTTTCATTATCAATTTCATCATTATTGTTTTTTGGTGAATTAGTACTATCTTTCTTGTTTTTGTCTGCCAAATCTATACTTTTTTTATTCTTATCGTTTTCATATTTGTTAGATTTGTCGGTAGCTTGTTTTGGATTGGTTTCAAGCTTGGTCTTGCTGCCATTGTCCTTGCTCAAATTGCTCTTGCCCCAATCTTTTTTATCTTTATCTTTATCCTTATTTTTATTGCTATCCAGATTTTTAACTTTCTCCCTATCGTTGCCTTTAACCTTATCCTTATCTTTTGAGGGTAAGGGCGTGAATGTATTTTTAGGTGTTGAGCCTGATTTAGGGGAATTGACTCTCTCTGAATTTTTCCTGTTTTCTTTTGTATTATTATTATTATTATTATTATTATTATTATTATTAGACTTACCGGGATTATTAGTCTTACCAGGTTTCTGGTGTTTGGTGTTTTCCCTGATTGATTTTAAAATTTCTTTAACAGGCTTGTTTTTAAGGTCATCGGTTTTTAAATCTGGTTTAAGCTCTATAAGCTTCTGAACCAGCTTAAGCTTTCCGGGAGATATACCTTGCTTAATGGCTTCGCTTCGATTCTTTTCAGTTGCCTCATCAACTACAACTTCAGAACTGATTTTTTCCGATTTAAACTTTTTTTCTACTGTCACTGTAACCTTTTCCTGCAGTTTTTTGTTTTTGCTGTCACTGGAGCTCGTAACTGTCAGCATTATAGCATTGGTAGTTTCATTCTTGAGATAACCGTTTTTAACCGCACTTCCAATTACTTGCTCAACTCCCTGATCAAGTGTTTTATTTTTTATGGATAATTCATCTGCGATTTTTTGTGCATCTACATTTAAAGCCGTGACATCAATAACCCTATCAAAAATATTTGCTGTTATCTGGAGGCTTGGATTAATGTCAATATTTATGTAACTGTGAGGATTGTTGTAAAGGAATAACCCCAGACCTACAACCAGAAGAAGTAAAGCTGCAGAAGCTGCACTTGCCATTAATCTGAAGCTAACAAATATCCTTGGCGGTAACTCAGCTTCACAGCCGACAGTATATTTGCCGTTATTTTTTAATTTAATAAAAGTACCTTCTTTTGTCATTGCTACTGCATATTTTCCTTCAATATCGACTATGAGTGCCTTCATTTTACCACCTCCAAATTTATGTAATCTTTCACATATTGATAATCACCGGTTAATATTATTATAACGGCTAATATATATTTTCGTGACCTTTCAATGGTTTTTCGGGGTATCTTCGTATTTTTTTCTATCTCAGCTATTGGAAGAAGTTTTTTCTTTTTGATGTGGTCCAATAGCTCGGGGTGCTTTATGAGATATTGAATAATATCTTTATATGTTTTGCGTGTCTTCTCGGACTTGGGAGATGCACTTGTCAATTCTAAAAATGAAATATCCCATGACAAAAGCTCCTTCTTCAATTCTTGCAATTCCAAACGTCTGTATTCACTGATTCTATCTTGGGAATACTTGCCCAGGGCCTCTCCTGCACTTAAGTCCTGCTCATTGTCCTCATCGTCATTCATATAAGCATTAATTGAGACAATTTTATTGTGCTTGCTTTCTTTTCTGAAGTAATCAATCAGCCTTCGCTTGATAACGTTTTGTGAAAATGAAAGAAAATTACCTTTAGAAATATCAAATGACTTAATGGCTTCAACAAAAGCTAAAAGTGCAATGCTCAGCTCATCATCCTCTCCATATCGTACATATCGGCCTGTTGCCTTCTCAACACATGATGCTATAAACGGCTTATATTCCTCAACGAGCTTATTAATTTCGTTATCAAAGTTTTTAATTCTCTGAACTCTTTCGTTAAGCGAGTTATCATTCATATTAATTCTCCTGACGAGGAATTTTTAGATATGCTATTTGACATAGAAATTATAACACTACTGTTTTAATTATACAAACCCAATCTCTGAAAATTCAATTTTGGGTTTTATATGTCAAGGAAAATATGATAATACACCACAATTTCTCACGACAATGACCAAGGTTGCAAAATCACAAGAGATTTTGTTCAAATAAAATGAATATGACAAACAGTATGCCGAATATTTTTATACTGAAAATACATTTACAGGTGGTAAATATATGATAGTAATAATGAAAAGAAACAATATCTTGCTCATTGGAATGATATTTGTGCTTGCAATTGCTTTATACACCCTAAACCCGGGGCGTGGGAAGGCATCTCCGGCAAACTCCAATAACACACAAAAGACAGTTCTTCTTGATGCGGGACACGGAGGTGAGGACCCCGGGGCAGTAAGCGACTATAGCCAAATAAAGGAGAAGGATATTAACCTCAATATTGTATTTGAAATTAAAAGGCTTCTGGAAGCAGAAAATTATAAGGTTATTCTTACCAGAGAAGAAGATAAGCTTCAATACCAGGAAGATACAACAAACATAGTTCAAAAAAGAAAGCAGGATCTTTTAAGAAGAAAGAAAATGATGGATGAGGCAGGTGCTGATATTGTAGTAAGTATTCATTTAAATAAATTTCCTCAAACAAAGTATTTCGGTGCCCAGACATTTTTTCCGCCAGATATGCCCCAAAGCCAGAAACTGGCCATGAGCATACAGAAGTCCATTAGAGAAAATCTCGACCCATCAAACAAGAGAGAAGCTCTGGTCAAAAAGGAACCAATAATTATATTGAAGGATTGTAAAACTACATCGGTAGTTGTTGAGTGTGGCTTCCTTTCAAATCAGGAAGAGGAGCAGAAGCTCCAAACTAAGGAGTACCAGGATAAAACTGCCTTTGCTGTGAAAGAGGGTATAAAAGCTTATTTTGCAAAAAACTAACTTGTATTTGATTAGAAAACCTTATTTATTCAATA
Source organism: Pseudobacteroides sp. (assembly GCF_036567765.1). Taxonomy (NCBI): domain Bacteria; kingdom Bacillati; phylum Bacillota; class Clostridia; order Eubacteriales; family Oscillospiraceae; genus Pseudobacteroides; species Pseudobacteroides sp. The sequence continues at coordinate 7,078 of NZ_DATCTU010000133.1, read as the reverse complement.
AATATCCATTTGTTCAGGAGCCGCAAAAGACACACCTTATGCGGCTTTTAATGCTGTGGTGCTAAACGATATGAAAAATAAATAACAACATAATACAATTTTAAACAAGATAGTCTATTTTGAATAAAAAAATATTATTTTATAATTGAATAAGGATATATTATTTTTTTATTAAATTATGATATTTGGAAGTGCAAAATAATAATATCCTATTCTAACATAATTTTTTCTTGCGAGTGTGACCTGTTAATTCAGAAATGGTTAATTTTAGGTTGCTTTAATATTCATTTCACGAGAAAGGAGGGACAACCTTAAATCTAAAAGGTTAATCTAATACTACACAAATCAGTTAATATTATTAATTAGGAGGGAAGTACAAGTGTTAAAAAAGACAAAAAAGTATGTATCAATTACATTATGTACGTTCATGACAGTTAGTGCTTTGGCTACTTCATTTGCGGCTGCACCGAAGGTAGGGACCACATACAAAGATGCGTTCATGGATCTGCATGAAAAGATCAACAATCCAGCAAACGGATATTTCAGTCAGGAAGGTATTCCTTACCACTCAATCGAAACCATGATGGTTGAAGCTCCTGACTATGGACATGAGACTTCATCAGAAACTGCCAGCTACTATGTTTGGGTAGAAGCTATGTACGGTAAGCTTTCAGGCGACTGGACAATGTACAACAAGGCTTGGGATGTTACTGAAAAGTATTATATTCCTTCAGATACCGATCAACCAAACTTAAAGGATTATGACCCGAGCAAGTGTGCTTCATTTGTACCTGGTGGTGCTTTACCTGAAGATTATCCAGGACAGTTGAACCTCAATGCTCCTACTGGTAAGGATGCATTGCATGCACAGCTCAAATCTGCATACGGAAAAGACAGCATGTATCTTATGCATTGGATTTTCGACGTAGACAACTGGTACAAATACGGTAACAAAGGTGACGGAACAAGCAGAATGTCCCAGATAAACACTTACCAGAGAGGTGAGCAGGAATCATGTTGGGAAACAGTTCCATTCCCATGCTGGGAGACATATAAATGGGGTAATACTTCAAAGGGTGGTTTCGGATCACTGTTCGTAGCACAGGATACATACGCACAGCAATGGCGTTATTCTGTTGCGGGTGATGCTGATGCTCGTTCAGTACAAGCTGCTTACTGGGCTGTTAAATGGGCAAAAGAGCAAGGCAAATCAAGCCAGATCACTACTCAAAATGCAAGAGCTGCTAAAATGGGTGACTACTTAAGATATGTAATGTATGACAAATACATGAAGCCTATTGCTAAGAATACCAGCATAACCAGTACTGCCGGAGACGGTACAAACTCAATGCACTACCTCATTTCATGGTACACTGCATGGGGTGCTCCTACAACTTCTCAAGGTTGGGCATGGAAAGAAGGAAGCAGTGCGAGCCATCAGGGATATCAGAATCCTATGACTGCATACGCTTTATCAACAGTATCCGAGTTAAAGCCAAAGTCTTCAAATGGTGCTTCAGACTGGGCAAAGAGTTTGGACAGACAGCTAGAACTCTTACAGTGGTTACAGTCAGCTGAAGGTGCTATAGCCGGCGGATGTAACAACTCATGGAATGACAAGTATGATCCATATCCAGCAGGTATCTCGACATTCTATGAAATGGCATATGACTGGCAGCCAGTATGGCACGATCCGCCAAGTAACAGATGGTACGGTTTCCAGGCTTGGGGTCTGCAGCGTACGGCTGAGTACTACTATGAAACTGGTGATGAAAGAGCATACAAGATAATGAAGAAATGGGTTGATTGGGTAAAACCAAACATAAGGGTTACTGGTCCAGGCGAATTTGAAATTCCTTCAGATATTGAATGGGAAGGTCAGCCAGATACATGGACTGGTACATACACAGGAAATCCAAATCTCCATGCTACAATTACTTCATATGGTTCTGACATAGGTATTGCTGGTTCAACAGCTAACTTGCTTGCTTTTTACGCAGCAGGTACCAAGAAGCACCATACATATGACCAGGAAGCACATGATATAGCTAAGAAACTTCTTGACAGCGTAATATTGGGATGTCAGGATAATATTGGATATACCAAGGAAGAGCAAAGAGGAGACTACTCACGTTTCTTTGACCAGGTTGTTTATATCCCACAAGGATGGACTGGTAAGAATGCACAGGGTGCAGAACTCAAAAACGGTATGAAGTTCATAGATATGCGTCCGGCATATAGGCAGGATGCAAACTGGAGTAACTTGGAAACCTCATACAAAGCAGGTGTTGGTCCTAAGTTCAAATATCACCGTTACTGGCACCAGGTTGATATAGCTATGGCTATGGGTTCATTTGCAATGCTGTTCCCAGATGATAAAGTTACTGATGTTGGCGGTACTACTTCACCAACTCCAACTGGTTCAGGATTAAAAGGTGATGTAAACGGCGATAAAGTTGTTAACATGGCTGATGCTATAGTTATAGCTGGAGCTTTTGGTAAAACTTCTAATGATGCAGGCTTCAAAGCTAATGCTGACTTAAATAATGACGGAGTTATAAACATGGCAGACGTTATAATCGTTGCTAACAACTTCGGTAAAACAGCACAATAATTTGAGTTAATAATTAAATAGCATAATTGACCTAGGTCAATTATGCTATTTTTTATGTCTGGAAAAAGCTACAGAAGCTATTATAAAAAATTGAGTAGATTACATGCCTGCATTATTAGGCAAAAACAAAGCCAGGCGATATGGCCACTACAGACCTATATGCTTGGCTGCTGTTTATCTGCTAGATTTGCCATCTGCTATTATTACTAGGTGCTTTAGCAGTAAATCAATCTTTACAATCCCAGCTCTGTTGAAATGCTTTCCCACTCACTGTAAAGCTCTTCAAGCAGATTATTAAGGCTTGTTTGCTCACTGAGAAGCTCGGTTAACTTGGAGTGGTCCGATGCTATATTTTCATCGAACATTTCCTCCTCAATAACTTTTAGCCTGTTTTCAGTCTCAGCAATCTTATTCTCAATATCGGAATATCTTTTTTCCAGCTTTCTGACCCTGGCTCTCTCTTCTTTTTCTGCTATATAATCAAGTTTTGACTGGGATACCTGAGCCTGATTGGATGCATCCTCAGTTGTCTTTTTAAGCCTGTTTTTATAATCTATAAAAAAGTCATAATTACCTTCACAGTCTAGTAGAGAGCAGCCATCCAGGTCCAAAATCCTTGAAGCAAGCTTGTTTATAAAATACCTGTCATGGGATATGGAAAGGATTGTACCCTCATAATTCATCAATGCTTCCTCAAGGACTTCTCTTGAATTTATATCAAGGTGGTTTGTCGGCTCATCTAAAATGAGGAAGTTGGATGTTGACAATATTAGCTTGGCTAATGCAACCCTGCTTTTCTCACCTCCGCTTAATGCAGAGATGGGCTTTAAAACATCTTCTCCCTTAAAAAGAAATGATGATAGTAATGTCCTGATTTGAGCCAGTGTAAGGTCGTTATTTGATTCAATCAGTTCCTCCAAAATTGTCTTGCTTTCATCAAGGTCCTGGAGCTCTTGATCATAATAACCTACTTTTACCTTGTGTCCGAACTCTACCATACCCCCATCAGCCGGAAGCTTTGATACAAGAATCTTTACTAAAGTTGACTTTCCGCATCCGTTGGGACCTAGCAAAAATACCCGTTCATTCTTTCGAAGTTTAAAGCTGATATCAGAAAAAAGCTTTTTTCCAGGGTAGGACTTGGACAAATTTTCAACAAACATGACATCGTTTCCGCTAATTATGCTTTTTCTGAATTTAATATTAATTTTTCCGGGCAGATCTGTGGGCTTTTCGATTTTTTCCATGCGATCTATAGCCTTTTGCCTGCTTTCAGCGGCTATTATATTTCTTTCCCTGTTCCACTGCTTTTGTTGGGCGATAAAGGCTTCCATTTTTTCGATTTCACGCTGCTGATTTTCATAGTGCCGCTGCTGTATTTCCCTGTCAATTTCCTTTTGCTTTATATATTGTGTATAATTTCCGTTATATAACTTTGCGGAGTTGTTTTCAAGCTCCAGGGTCTTAGTGGTAACAGAATCAAGAAAATATCTATCATGGGAAACAATGAGAACCGTTTTTTTCATATTTTTAAGAAAGCCTTCAAGCCACATTATTGCCTCAATATCAAGATGGTTTGTAGGCTCATCCAGCAGCATGATATCAGGCTCCGAAAGCAGTAATTTGGCCAAGGCAAGCCTGGTTTTCTGACCCCCACTTAAAATATGAATCTTTGCATCAAATTGTTCCTCGCTAAATCCAAGTCCCTTAAGAACTCCCTTAACTCTGCTTCTATACTCATATCCTCCTTTAAGAGAATACTCATCCGAGATCCTTGCATATTCCTTCACTAGAATATCCAGCTCTTCTCCCGGTGCTTTGCTACTTATTGCTTTCTCAAGATATTTAAGACGTACCTCTTTATTTATGAGCTCTTCATAAACTGAAAGCATCTCATCAAAAATATTATTATCAGTATCAAGTCCTGTATTTTGATGCAGGAACCCAATTTTGTAGTTTTTGGATATATTTATAGTGCCGCTGTCGTACTGCAGCTCGCCGTTAATTATATTAAGAAGGGTTGATTTACCTGCACCATTGACCCCTACTATTCCCACTTTATCTCCATCCTGCACACTAAAGGAAATGTTTTTTAATACCGTATTTATGCCGTAAGAGTGGCATATATCGTTACAATTTAATATTATCATATTGACACCCTGTTTCTATTAGTTTGATATTTTGATAAATTAAACATCATTCTGCTAGTAAGATTACGGACCTTAAAATGTCCCATATTGAATTGTACCAAAATTCACTCCCGACAGCAATTTACTTTTTTAAACTTGTCTATATTAAAAGTACAAGCCAACCACCATCATCTGCTGCCAACAATATTGACAAAAAAATAACAAAGAGATATAATCATATTAAGATGAGGTTAAATTCCAATATTTATTAAAACTTTGGGGTGTAAAGATGAACTTAAAGAAAAAAGTTTCTCTTGCAGTTGTGAAACGATTACCGCGATATTACAGGTATTTGGCGGATTTGTTAAAAATGGATATAAAGAGGATTTCTTCGCAGGAGTTAAGCAGCAGGATGGGTATAACTGCATCTCAAATAAGGCAGGATCTTAATTGCTTTGGAGGATTTGGTCAACAGGGCTATGGTTATAATGTAGAGTATCTGTTTAATGAGATCGGAAATATTCTTGGGATGAGTAACAACTATAATGCTATTATTATCGGAGCAGGTAATATGGGGCAGGCACTTGCCAACTATACCAATTTTGAAAAGAGAGGTTTCAAGATAGTTGGTATTTTTGATGTAGATGCCAGTCTGGTTGGTACAGAAATAAGAGGTATACTTATAAGACATTTGGATGATTTGGAAAGCTTTGTTGAAAAGAACTATGTTGATGTCGCAATGCTGGCAGTACCCTTCGAGCAGACGCCAATTGTTGCTGAAAGAGTAGCGAAGCTGGGGGTTAAAGGGCTTTGGAACTTCTCTCCAATGGATCTTAAGCTGCCCTATGATGTTATTATAGAGAATGTTCACTTGAGTGACGGGCTCATGGTGTTGGGATACAAGCTTAATGAGAAGTATGAATTCAATAGGGTTGCCGGCAATAAGAGTGATGACTGGGATTGTTAGTTAAGTATATTTTAGGTTGCTAAAAATTATATTTATTTGAACTTATATCATTAATTATTGATTATAAAGGACTATTATAAAGTAAAAAGTAGCCAGTTGATAATAAATCTTACTTATGAATTATTTCAACTGGTTACTTTTTTATGCTTTTCAAGTTATATTCTTAACGACTGGTTAGATCTATCTTAGTAGTGTATTTAGCGTAAGCTCAATAATTTCTAGCATAGATTATAGATCACTTTGATTGAGGAGAGTCTAGATGAATAAAATAAAAAATACATACGCAAAAATATTATTACGGTTGCTTATTGTAAATTAAAATTATGTCACTTTATAGAAAGTAATATTGAGATGATTGACAAAGGGTTACATGGGTGTTATAATTAAAATGTAACCAATGAGTTATGAATTCGATAAATGTGATACTTTAACGTTGCGGAGATTGAGTAAATACAGTACATAAACCGCCAAAGTTTATGCTAGGAAAAGTAGAATGATGGTTTAAAAAGAGAGTTACTTTCAAGAACCATTAGTCCCTAAAACTGTGAAAATTATGTAGAAAAATATATTGACAAAATATACTTTAATTGATAAAATTCTTACAAAACAACAAGAACATTTACATAAAAGGTAATTGATAGTATCGTAATAGCTTTCTATTATAGAAAGTTCAATTCAAATTACTATAAAAATTTTTTTAAGAGCTTTCAAGTATTGGCTCAAGGTCATCCCTAAAAGATTATAATAATAGGTTTTTGTCTATTAATGGATGAAAGGTACACTTTAGATTCTTTTATAGTTCAAGAATGAAAGATTTGATAAAGCGTTTTAAATATTGTAACTCGATATTGTTATCAAAGTTCAAAATGGAAAACTTACTTCCGTATGTGAATTAATATTTCTCATTAATAATTTTATAGCTTTATTTTAAAAATTATGAAACAAAGCAGTATGGGTTTATATACCCTCAGTTTTGATTTGTGTGCTTTCGTTTGTATTTATGTTTGCAAAAATTTCAATTCTTAGTGATTTTCCGTGTATAGTTAACAATGCTCATGAAAACCACTAAATAAATAGATATAAGTTTACGAAAAACACAATTAATTATAGGAGGTGAAGATGTGTCTTGATAAGAGAGCCGCCCAAAATAAACAGCAATTGTAAATATTGGTAGATTGAATGTTGTTAATAAAATTATATTATGGAGGTTAATATGGCAAAAAAATTAGAGTAAGTCCCGAATTTCGTAGAAATTGAAGGTGGCAGTCCAGACGGTAGTTTGATAAACTATTGTTTGGGAAAACAAAAAATGAAAGGAGCTGCCACATATGAAATTATATCAGATCGGGTCAAAAAAGGGAAAGGAAT
>NZ_DATCTU010000132.1 GCF_036567765.1 Pseudobacteroides sp. | reverse complement strand
AAGACGAGCCCTCAGGGCGGTGGGGGTGGTTTAAAAGAATATCAAGTTTGGTACCAACTTAGATATAAATGAAACCCCCGATCAAGGATCAGGGGATAACTCTAAAATTTAATATTTCCCAGGAGAGTGTAAACTGAAGTATCGTTCAGGACACTTCATTCTTGATTTTATCATTGCAGCTTTCTTAATCACTTTGTAATTTAGCATTCCTTCATTGCTCCTTGACCACTATGCTGTTCCCCGATGTTTCCTTGTACTTCTATCTTGACGGTAAACTTAGGCATACCATCTTCTTTCCACTCAAGTTTCCTTTCTGATTCTATCCTTTATATTTCAACACCAATTCCAATAGCAGTTGAAATAGCCATTTCAGTCAAATCTCGATTATTCCAACAACCTGCAGAGCATAATAAAACTACAGACATTTTTTTCAACATGGTACTTTTCTACTTGAAGGAAGTATTTCTCCTGTTGTACGAGGTAGTGTCTTGCCTCTCTGACAAAGCCCTGGACCTTGAAAACATAGCTCATATAAGTACAACAAAGAATGAATCCTTGAGATCTACTGTTTGCAAAGGAGAAAATGTTACCAAGTATGAAACACCAAATGACCTTTTTATACAAAGGTAGGTTATCAAAGTTTTTAACAAGTTTATTGTTAACTGAAAATATAAAAAAGGTTGACAATTTATTTTTATATAGATATTATAGGTAATATGATCCCAAATCAAAAATCCGGAGGATGAATCTAAATATGAATTCTCTATTATTCAGAATTGAAAACAAACTAAAAAGAGGCTGTATAATCACTTATGAGGAAGCAGTAAATTTAATGGAGTCTGAGGTTTCCGACGACGAGTTATTTTCTCTGGCAGATAGGATTTGCAAGGAACACAAGGGATATAAGGTTGATTTATGCTCCATTATAAATGCTAAATCAGGAAGCTGCTCGGAGAATTGCAAATACTGTGCACAGTCAGCACATTATAATACCCATATCCAAAGCTATCCTTTGATAGGTATTGAAGATGTCCTTGAAATGGCAAAGGAAAACGAAAAAGAAGGTGTTAATTGTTTTTCAATCGTAACAAGCGGAGGCAGCTTGGAAGAAATTGATTTTCAAAAGATACTCGAAATATTGAGGGTATTAAAGAAAGAGACAGGGCTTAAGCTGTGTGCTTCATTAGGAAGCATAACATATAAGCAGGCAATCCTGCTCAAACAGGCTGGGCTTTTAATGTATCACCACAACATCGAGACATGCAGGGAATATTATTGTAAAATATGTGACACCCATACATATAACGACAGGATAGTCACGGTAAAAAATGCTATGGAGGCCGGCTTGGAGGTCTGCTGCGGCGGTATTGTCGGTATGGGTGAAAGCTTGGAGCAGCGAATAAAAATGGCATTTGAAATAAGGGAGCTGGGAATAAAGTCAATACCGTTAAACATACTAAATCCGGTTAAGGGGACTCCGTTAGAAAACATCGAAGGACTTCAGCCTGTAGAGATACTTAGGACCATATCCTTTTTTAGACTTATAATGCCCTATGCCGACATCAGATATGCAGGAGGTCGCATATCATTGGGCAAACAGCAGGCTCAAGGCTTTAAGGCTGGTATTAATGCCATGATGGTTGGAAATTACCTAACAACTACAGGAAACAAAATTACCGATGATTTGGAAATGATCAGGAGCATAGGGCTTGAGTCATGAAAAAATTTAAGGGATTATTTGTTATAGGGACAGGTACTGATGTGGGTAAGACAGTGGTCTGTGCGGGATTGATGTACTTACTGCGGTCTAAAGGATATAATGCATGCTACTTTAAACCTGTTTCAAGCGGAGGGGCAAATGCTCCAAGTGGATTTGCTTCTTATGATGTATCTTTTGTAAAAGAGGCATCAGTATTTGATGAAGCAGATGATAGAATAAACCCCTATAGATATAAAAGTCCTGTTTCTCCTCATCTGGCATCTAAGAAAGAAGACCGCCCCATAGAAAAGCAAATTATTCTAAATAGATATAAGGAGCTGATCAAAGATTATGATTATATTATAGTTGAGGGGTGCGGCGGATTGGCTGTGCCTTTATCAGATGAAGGATATATGCAGTACCAACTGATAAAAGAGCTTGGAACTGGGTGTATCCTGGTTGCAAAGACTTCTCTCGGGACAATAAACCATACACTTCTCACACTGGCCTTTGCGAAGAACACAGGAATACCGGTAGAGGGAATAGTTTTCAGCGGCTTTCAAGGAAGTCTCATGGAACAAAATAATATTGACACCATAAGTAAGCTGACAGACGTGCCGGTTATTGGAGTTGTTCCTAGGATTAAAGGAATTGATGTTGAAAACAAGTGTTTGGGAGAGCTAAGGCCTGTTTTTGAGAAAACAATACATATAGAAAAGATGGTAGCAAATGTATGACTTTAAAGAAGACTTAGATGAGATTAAAAACAAGGGATTATACAGAGAAATGCGTTACCTTGAAGCTGCCCAAGGCTCAAAAACAGTTATTGACGGCAGACAAATAGTGATGATGGCATCAAACAGCTATCTTGGCTTATGTGATGACATCAGGCTTAAAAAAGCTGCCTGCCAAGCTATTGACGACTTTGGAGTGGGTGCAGGGGGCTCACGGCTGACAACAGGGAGCTACGCTTTGCACAGGAGACTTGAGGAGGAGCTTGCAAGGTTTAAAGGTACTGAAAGCTGCATAGTCTTCAACTCGGGGTATGCAGCAAACATTGGGACCATATCGGGTATTGCCGATAAGGATTGGACAATATTTTGTGACCGTTTAAACCATGCCAGTATTATTGACGGTATAAGATTAAGCGGTGCCAGGCTTATTGTCTACAAGCACTGTGATATGAACGACCTTGAAAGTAAGATACATAAATATCATAAGGGTAAGGGGCTTATAGTTACCGACGGTGTATTCAGCATGGACGGAGATATGGCACCGGTTATGGATATTGTAAAATTAGCCCGGAGATATAATCTAATGACAATGGTAGATGATGCCCATGCAACAGGTGTGCTGGGCCAAAGTGGAAAAGGTACGCTGGAATACTTCTGCCTTAAGGATGAGGTTGACATTAACATGGGTACTTTAAGCAAGGCAATGGCAAGTGAAGGAGGCTTTGTTGCAGGAAAGAGGATACTGATTGATTTTATACGGCATAAGGCAAAAAGCTTTATTTACTCAACCGCCTTAGCACCTCATAACATTGCCGCGGCCTTAGAGGCACTTAATATCATAGAAAATGAGCCGCTAATAAGAAAAACTCTTAAGGAAAAATCTGATTGGTTAAGAAGTAAATTGATTGATAGCGGATTTGACATTCCATTAGGTAATACACCTATAATACCTCTTATAGTAGGGGATTCTATGAAAGCTGTGAGATTTAGCAAGCTTCTTTATGATGAGGGGATATTTATTCCGGCAATCAGACCTCCAACTGTTCCTGAAGGCACCGGCAGGCTTAGAATTTCTGTTATGGCTTTACATACCTACGATGAACTGGAGCTTGCTTTAAAAAACATTGTTTTAATTGGGAAAAAGCTTATGCTGGTGCCCCAATAATACAGTGCCTATGAAATGGAGGATTGGGCTTGAGTAAAAAAAAGATTGCTTTACTGCCCGGGTGGGGTATGGACTCATCTGTATGGAATCCCATATTGCCTTTACTTAATGAATACTTTGAAATTATATTCTGTGATTGGAACGGTATTACTAATATGGAGGAATACAGATTAAGGGTATATGAATTAATTGAAAAGGAGCCGGGAGAGATTTGGATTATGGGCTGGTCTCTAGGAAGCCTCCTTGCTGTTGATGCAGCTTATAAATATCAGGATAGGGTGGAAAGCCTTATACTTCTAAGCGGGACCAGCCGATTTACTAGGGATAAAAGGACAGGTTATCTTTGTGGATGGCCTGAGAGTGTGCTGGAAAAAATGAAGGCAGCCATGAAGAATGATGTGAAAAAGACGATGACATCCTTTTGTAGATCCATGTTTTGCAGTGAAGAAATGGAAATGGACAGCTATGAGAGCTTTATAAATTCAATAGACATATATAAGCCAACTTGTCTGCCTGAGCTTGAAACAGGGCTGAATTTTTTAAAAGAGACAGATGTTAGGAGCCTATTGGAACACATAAGTATACCGTTCCTTGTTATTCACGGTGAGAAAGACACCATATGCCCGGTTGATGCATCACGATACATTAAAGACAGGGTAAAGGGAAAAACGGTTTTAAATATAGTAAAGGGTGCAGGCCATATTCCATTTTATACGCATACAGCGGAATTTAAGCGATTAATAAATATGTTTATTGTAAAAGGAGCAACTTAATGATAGATAAAAATATACTCCAAATTCATTTCAGCCGTAACGCTGAAAGCTATGATTCGTATGCAAAGGTTCAGAAGAAAATGGCAAGGGAGCTTTTAAGTATGATAAAGTCTGATGTTAAAGAAAGCATCGGCAAACTGGATATTTTGGATATTGGATGCGGAACCGGACATCTTACCGGAGAGCTATTGGCATTATATCCGGATTCCCGTATAACAGCAGTAGATATTGCACCGGGAATGATTGAATATGCAAGAAGGAAGTTTATAAAAAGCGGTGTGGAATTCATCTGCATGGATATTGAGGAAGCGGTTATTGATAAACAGTATGATTTGATTATCTCAAATGCAACATTTCAATGGTTTAACAATTTTGAAGAAACTTTGCTAAAGCTTGGTAGATTGTTAAAAAATGATGGAGTACTCGCGTTTTCAACATTTGGCCACATGACCTTTAACGAACTGCAGCAATCATATGAAATTGCCTGCAAAAAGCTCAAGATAGATGTTGCGAATCCTCCAAGCCAGAAGTTCTATAGGCCCGATGAAGTATTTAATGTTTGCAAAAAGAGTCTAGAAGCAGAAGAGGCATGTTCATTTGAAATTGCAAAAAAGGATTTTCTTGAATATGAATACTTTAACTGTGTGAAAGAGTTTTTGGATTCAGTTAAAAAAATTGGGGCTAACAACAGCAATAAAAGCCATAAGCCAAATATTGCACTGACAAAAGAAATGATAGCAACCTATGATGATATTCATAAGGTTAATGGACTCGTAAAAGCGACTTATCATTGTATTTTTGTAGAAGTGAGAAAAATTCCTATGGATGTAAAATGTGGAAAGCAGGTGACCTTTATTGCATGATTTGCAGCAAAAGGACCTTAGGTTTATATGGCACCCATGTTCCCAGATGAAGGATTATGAAGGATTCCCTCCTATAATTGTTGAAAGGGGAGATGGAGCATATATAACAGATATTTACGGCAAGCGTTATCTAGACGCCGTATCATCCTGGTGGGTAAACCTTTTCGGACACTGCAACAAAAGGATAAATAATGCAGTAAAAAAGCAGCTTGACAGCCTTGAACATGTAATATTTGCGAATTTTTCTCACAAACCTGCCATAGATTTGGGAGAAAAAATTGTTGAAATCACACCCCATGGATTAAATAAGGTGTTCTTTGCTGATAACGGTTCATCAGCGGTTGAAATCGCTTTAAAGCTCAGTTTCCAATATCACCTGCAAACGGGAAGCAATAGTAAGAAAAAGTTTGTGGCCATATCCGATGCTTATCATGGTGAAACCCTTGGTGCTTTATCAGTAGGGGATATCGATTTATATAGTAAAATCTATAAGCCGTTGATGTTAGATACATATAAAGTACCAGGTCCTGACTGCTACCGCTGCAGGTATGGAGAAGAGCGTGAATCATGTAGTGCCCTATGTTTTGAACAAATGGAATATGTAATAGTGGAAAATCATAACGAGATATGTGCAGTAATAATTGAACCCATGGTTCAGGCAGCTGCGGGGATGAAGATATATAGCCACAGATACCTTGCAAGATTAAGAAAAATATGTTCCGACTATAATATCCATCTTATTGCAGATGAGATAGCTGTTGGCTTCGGAAGAACCGGAAAAATGTTTGCATGTGAGCATGCAGGTATATCCCCTGATATCATGTGCCTTTCAAAGGGCTTGACAGCAGGATATATGCCTCTTTCGCTGGTGTTGACTACAGATAGGATTTATGATGCTTTTTACAGCGATTATCTAGAAAAAAAGGCTTTTATGCACAGCCACAGCTATACGGGAAATCCTCTGGCTTGTGCTGCAGCAGTGGAATCATTAAAAATATTTAAAGATGATGATGTATTAAATGAGAATACTAAAAAAGCCGATCTTATAAGAAAACTGACAGAGTCTTATTCTAATAACCATCCATATGTAGGGGAATTTAGGCATATTGGAATGATTGCTGCAATAGAGCTTGTTGAAGATAAATCAGCCAAAAAGGCTTTTTCGTGGGAAAAGCGTGTGGGCTACAATATTTATAAGGTAGCATTAAATGAAGGGCTGCTTTTAAGACCCTTGGGCAATGTTTTATATTTTATGCCTCCCTATGTTGTAGATGAGAAAGATATTGAGCATTTAATAAACACAACATTTGCTTCAATAAATAAATTCTTTGGAATCAAATGATGTTTAAGTATTGAAACAAGAGGATTTTGAAAAAGTCAGCTTGTGAGATTAACTGCGGCAAATTAACAGTAGCAGAAGTGCTTAAACGAGCTAAAACAGTCAATATTACCCGGTCTATTGAGCTTTGTTACAAGCAATTGATATCTCTGCTATATCCACCCCCGGTAGAAAATAAAAACTCAACTCCTGAACCGGACATGGATAAAGTTTTCTGTGAAATGAAGAAAAAACGTTAATCCGATATACGCAGGTACTTTTGGGTGAATATTGTATTTTTTATGCGTATATAATATGTTTTTAATACTACACTGGTATCAGAAAAGTCTACTTTACCTGCTGTCCTGAACGGTACTTCAGTTTACACTCTCCTGGGAAATATTAAATTTTAGAGTTATCCCCTGATCCTTGATCGGGGGTTTCATTTATATCTAAGTTGGTACCAAACTTGATATTCTTTTAAACCACCCCCACCGCCCTGAGGGCTCGTCTT
>NZ_DATCTU010000131.1 GCF_036567765.1 Pseudobacteroides sp. | reverse complement strand
CAGCTATCCAATCTTGCACATCTTTCACCTCTTTTATCCCTCCACATGTATTGATCATATGGATAGGATACATTTGTATTCTCAAGGGGTCAATTTTACTTGTAAATCGGGGGTCAGTTTTAATTATAAATCAACAATTTTACTAAGTTGAATTAACCAATGTTATTAGTATAGCAATACACATTTGTGCCTAATAATTCGACTTTAAAGTTTGACCTGTCAATCTTGTCAGAATCAGCATCGAAATCGTAGGAGATATTGCCTTTTGCTACTGGCGGTGGTGGTGTTAGTGTCGGTCCGGCTGTAACTGTACAGTGGTAAGTACTGATTCTTCTATCTTATAATCCCTTATATAAAACTCAACCTTACTCACTTGCAAGCCATCAGGAATAGTTTTCACGCTTACAGTAAAATCACAACCGTAAGGTATTAGAGCATTACTGTTAGGTTCATCAAACCCAATGATTGGTGACAAAGTATGAGTTGGTGTTGGAGTAGCTATTGGTGTTGGGGTGACTGTTGGGGTTGTTGAAGATATTCGTGCTGATGTTGGGTATGCGGTAGCGGAAATTAGGATATTATTACTTAATACTCAGATTACCGGTTTCTTTGGCTTGAACCGGTGAATCCTGTGGATCTTTATCTTGCTCTTGTATTTCCTGGTTTTGCCCCGGTTTGACAACCTCAGGAGCTTTTTTTCCACCGGGCATGCTGCATGCCGTAAGTTGGATAATAAATAGAGAGAGCAGTAAAAACTTGCACTTTTTCATTGTTAGAGCCTCAAACTTTCTAATAATGTGGAACCACTCATCTTCTGCTGCCACGTATTAGCAAATTTATCTGCATCCATGGGTCTTGCAAAATAATATCCCTGCATTTCATCGCAGTGGTGCTGCAACAAAAGATTCCTTTCTACCTCTGTCTCAATTCCTTCTGCCACAACTTTCAGGTTCATTCCATGAGCCAGCTCAATAATTGCTTTTACAATTGATATGTTGTTTCGGTCGGTTCCGATGTTTTGGATAAAGGATCTGTCGATTTTTACTGCATTAACAGGGAAGTTTTTAAGCTGTCCCAGGGATGAATAACCAGTACCAAAGTCATCTATGGAAACTGTAACACCCATTGCTCTTAGGTCGTTCAGTACGTTGTTTACGTAGCCAGGGTCTTTAATCATAAATCCTTCAGTAATTTCAAGCTCCAGGTACTGTGGCTCAAGTCCTGTTTCCTTCAATATTGCCCTAATCTCATCTGTCAAGCGTTCGCTGTAAAATTGTCTTGCCGATAGGTTGACTGCAATTCGAACCTTTTGAAATCCTGCATCCTGCCATTTCTTATTTTGCAGGCATGCTTCCTTTAGCACCCATTGTCCAATAGGTATAATGAGGCCGGATTGTTCGGCAATAGGGATGAATTGTACAGGTGATATAAGGCCTTTTTCAGGATGATTCCATCTTATGAGTGCTTCTATTCCATGTATTTCAGATGTAACTCCGTCAACGATTGCCTGGTAGTGGAGATTGAGTTGGTTCAAATCCAAGGCCTTGTGCAGCTGATGCTCTATCCAAATCTGTTCAGATAATTTGCTTTGAAGTGACTCAGTATACAATACATATGTGTTGCGTCCTTCTTCCTTGGCGATATACATGGAGGCGTCTGCAAGCCTCATAAGAGTTTCCGGATTGTCCCCGTGCTGGGGATACAGTGCTATCCCGATACTTGATGTGATGTGGAGCTCATGTTGATCAATATAAATGGGCTGACGGATTAAACCTAAAATATGCCTGGCAATATGTTCTGCCAATTTCTGATCCATTCCATCTGCAATTGCAACAAATTCATCCCCGCTTATACGAAAGATATGAATACAATCCGATTTAATCGTTTTAAGTCGTGAAGCTATCGCTTGGAGTAATCGATCTCCTACAGCATGGCCAAGGGAGTCGTTTACTTGCTTAAAGCGATCAAGGTCAAAAAATAATAATGCTAGATTTTTGTCTGAAATATGGCTGGAGAACAATGTAGTAAGGGCATCCTGCATCGATAATCGATTTGGCAGGCCAGTTAGCGAGTCGTAGTATGCCATATGGTGAGTACGGTGAAACATGCCTTCCAGGTTATCTGTAACTGTTTTGAAATTATGTACTAGTGTGTCAATCTCAACGATACTGCTTTTATGCCATTCAATCCGATTTCCATCTGCAAGGCGAGTAGGAATTCCTGTCGTAGTTTCAGCCAGCTTTTCTAGAGGCTTAAAAAAGATACGATTAAACAGGGAGCTAAGAATAAACATAGCTGAGCAAAAAAACAGATATACCCAAAGCTGATAGACGTAGGAATCCATTAAACTAGACAGATATGGAGCAAAAGGTGTCATCATTATTGCTTTTAGCCGCAGAGGGGGGAGTTCTTTTTCTCTTATAATGTATGCATAACTCCACTTTTCAAGTTCACTGCTGAATTTCCTGTCTGGCACCCAATAGTTGATAGTACCAATTTCAGCAGCAACACTGCCGCCCATGTGCCATATAAAGGGATAGCCCCTCGGAGCGGTCGAATTGGATCCCATAACTTTATTATTGTGGTCGGTAACAACAATTTCGGTGCCTGTATCCGATGAGATGTTGTGCAGCTCCTGGTCCAAACGTGATACCTGCACCACACCTTGTTGTTTTAAGGCAAAGAGGTCATTTTCTGTTTGACTGCGAAGATAGCTTTCAATCATCTGTATTTGGGAGACAAAGGTACTGTCAACTGAACCCACAATACGTTTTGTGCTGTTGTAGCCAGCTACACCCACATATAAAAGATAAGGAATAGTAATGGCCGCAAGTGTTGTGTGTACCATGATGCGGTTGAAATGAAAGCCTTTTTGTAAGTTCCGCCCATAACCAATTCGTTTAAGTGGGATGTATGTAAATATAATATCAACTATAAGACTGCTGATCAAAGCAATTGTGATTTCTTTTTGAATATGAAAAACTCCGATTAGGCCTATACTGCCATTTGTTATTGTTGCTGAAAGAGCCATAAGCGGTCCGCCTGCCAATAACCAGAACATAAGTGTATGGGTAATAAGTCTGTCAGGCTTGGTTTTCATTCTCCAAGCTATGAAAGCTATTGCGACGATATGGATGACAGCTGATTGTAGATCTATTGCACCAAGAACAGCAGCAGCTCCGTAAGCAAAGAAGGAAGCTGAAACTGATCCTTTGAATCCATATAAGCATACTGTAAATAACAGCGTAAGAGAAGATAAGGACAAAACCATGCCGGGAAATAGAACAATGGGTTGTAGTTGAAAAATCAAGGATAGTGCTGCAAGAGCCAAAAAAATTAACGCATTTGTTTGAAACCTGAAAACAGTGGCTTTAATAGGCATAATGCAATACTACCTCCAATAGCTTAGGCATACTATGAGAACAGTTTATAAGCATATAGTTATAGTGGTTCTACAAAATGCGACAAAAATCCTTCTTTTTCTAGCTTCCTTTTTGGTCTTATGTTAAGTTCTATTTATGCACAAAACTCTGTTCTTCTTAATCTAACTTTTGATTTGTATAGATTAAAACAGATAATGTGGTTTAAAATGTTTCTGTATATCTTTTAAAATTATCAAGAATAGCCTGCCAGCCGGATCTTTGAATTTCAATAGGGTTGGTTTCCTCGGCTTCAAAGGTCTCAACCACTTTAACACCTCCATTTACATCAGTAAAGTCAATTACTACTTTTCTGCCATCCACAATTGTATAAACAATCTTCTTGCCAGAAACTACTTCATCATAAACACCGCAAAAGTCAAAGCTATAGCTTCCATCCCGTGCGGCCATTTTATAATTGAATTTTCCGCCTACCCTTAGGTCATTTTCTGCCGATGGCGTATACCAATCTTCGGAAGCATTGTTCCATGCCATAATATGCTGTGGCAATGTCCATGATTCCCATACTTTTTCTATAGGCCTGTTGACGATTGTTTCTATCGTTATTCTACTATTTCCCATAGCTTTTCCCTCCTATCCATTTCCTAAACGTGCCTTCTCCAGTGCCTCCAAATCAAATTTTTTCATTTTTAGGAAAGCTTCAGTGATTCTCTGGATTTCATCTTTTGAGCCGCTATATAGCATTTGATCCATGTTTTCGGGAACAATCTGCCATGAGACTCCGAATTTGTCCTTAATCCATCCGCATTGCTCTGCTTCAGGCACTGCAGAAAGCTTGTCCCAGAAGTAATCAATTTCTGTTTGATCTTTACAGTTTATTATGAATGAAAATGCTTCATTAAAATTGAATTCCGCGTCAAAAGCATTGTCCATTGCTGAGAAATCGCAGCCGTCAAGTTTAAAGGAAGCATAATTAACCTTTGCATTTGATGCCGCTGCTTCCCCTGGCCCGTATTTGCTGATAATTCCTAATTCTGAAGATTCAAAGATTTCCGTATAATATTTCACAGCCTCCTCGGCCTTTCCGCAAGCATCATTTGAGAAAAGCAAGTTTGGAGTAATCTTTTGAGCAGCTTGTCCATTATCTACAAGCATCAACTGCCAGGATAAGCCATATCGATCTTGAATCCATCCATACTTCTTGCTGAATGAGTATTCATCAAGAGGCATTAATTCAGTTCCGCCTTCTGATAAAGTTTTCCATTTAGCATCTACTTCTTCTGAAGAGTAGCAGGCTACCATCAATGAAATTGACGGGTTAAATTTAAAATAGGGGCCTGCACTTATTGCAGAAAACTGTTGTCCAGCCAATTCAAAATTTAACATTTCGCAATCTCCTGAAGGAGTATTTTCAATAACTGTGGTGTTTAACAGTTTTGATTGGTCAAATAGGCTAATATAAAATAAAGCTGCCTCTTTTGCTTCCTTGTCATACCATAAATGAGGAACAATCTTTTGCATAATAACCTCCTATTAAATCATAAATCATTTTTGTTCTATAATGTCATTATACCAATTCCCATAACGGTTTAAACACAAATTAAATTTTGGCAAAATAATGTATTAACAACTTTCTATAGTCTTTTATTACTCAAGTAAGATAGTCTTTGTATTTCTCAATCCCTTCCTGCTAAATATAGCTCTGGCGGGCTACATAACATATAAAAAAGTCCCTCCTCTATAAATGCCAGAGGAAGGACTTTTACCCTTAGTGTGTTTAGTTCTGATATAAATAACCTAAGATATAGACTAGCGGAGAATTCCAGTAAATGCAAATTTCATTCGTAGCATAACTTCCGTCTATGTCAGCATAACACTTAGCCGGTGGAGTTTTTTCATCTACCATTTTTGCAACCGGGTCACCATTTACATCCATGATATATCCGTTTGGTCCTCCGACCAGCATGCCAGGTACAGCTTGGCTCTTGATGACAGATTGGCGGTGATGAGGATGTTTGGCAGCTTTTTCTCCAAAACTGGTTACATAGCTGATGTCCATTGCATTACGTCCTAACAGGTAATGGATTTGATCTAAAACAGCAGCATTGTAATCAGAGCTTGGTTCCTGCTTGTCTGTTAGCCTGTCTGCAATTATGAGGATCATTGCACGGTCACACAAGTCCTTATTGCTTCCCCAAACATAATCATCCAACGCTACCTTGTATCCGTCTTTCCTCCAGGTTTCTAAAATGCTGGCTGCATTCTTTATAAAGTTATCTTTGATTTTCGTATAAAGTTCATTGTTTTTTGAGATTTTCACTTGAGATATGAGGGAAAGTACTGGTAACAGTCCTTTCCCTCATATCGGATGAAGCCTACGGAGTCTCTAAAAAGCCTTCTTTGGAGAAAAGTATTTTTTCTTATCTTTTTTTGTCAAAGTCCCATTGACATAGGCATGATAGAGCGGTAGCATTTGCCCCGGCTTATGCAGAGGCATTTTCCTCCGTAGGCTTGTGAGTAGTATTTGGGAGGTGTATTTTTTATGGTAGCTTTATCATCTGTCAGGAGTCATTGGCTGGATGATTCGCCTGCTATTGTGGTTTCAGCTGAGTGGCTTGCCACTTATGGTTTTGAGGTTGGGTCCAGGGTTGTTATTGATGTGTCACAGGGTATTATTACTATTCGACCTGTAGATTGTGAGGATGATACATGAGGGATTTTGAGAGATTTTTAAATAGGGCTGCCGGACATTATGGCAGCTCTACTTATCAGTTCAGGTTCTTTTTCTACATACTATATATTTTCAAGAAGCCTTGATATAGCTGTATTTGCAGTTTTCGGCTTTAGTGCAAAGGCTTGTATTTTTTACAGGCTTTTTCAGTAAAACCGGAAGGGGGGTATATATGAGGGTCTTGATAGCTGGAAGCCGTTTTTATACCGATTACCAGAAGATTTTAGCCGTTGTCAAAAGCATTGATATTGATTTGGTTATTGCCGGAGGATGCCGTGGGGCTGATACGCTGGCTGTTCGTGTTGCTCGTCAGTGCGGCGTCAAATATATTGAGTATCTGGCAGACTGGAAGAGGTTTGGTAAAAGTGCCGGGCCTATCAGAAATGCCCAAATGATTAAGATGGAAAAGCCTGATTTGGTACTTATTTTCCATGATGACTTAGCAAGGAGCAAAGGCAGTCGTGACATGCTTTCCAGAGTTTTGAGTGCTAATATTCCTTATAGGATTTTTACTTAAATTGACTTTATACCATGAATAGGCTGTTGATATTTGTGCGGGTTTCCAGCTTGCCGGATTCTAACGCTTTGCAGAGAATGCCTTTATTCTTGGTTTTGAAGTTTTTCTAAAGGCTGTATTTTTCGATACGGCTTTTATAAAAGTTTTAAAACCTTTGCTTAGAAGTTGATGCGGGATTTTTTAATAAGGTACAAGATCCTGAAACTCTTTTTGGAATACGCTGTAGTATTTGATTTCAGTCATTTCCAAGGCCCTCCGGAGGTAGAATGCATTCTGCAAGCCTCTGGATATCAGTTTTCAGATACACTTCATAGTCAAAAAATGGTGGTCAATTTTTAAAATATTAAGTATTTCATTTTTCCATTCTGAATCTGACTTATTTAAACCAGATAAAAGCTTTAAATTTTCGTTTCCGCTCATATGAGTATATACTGGTGGCTCATCAAAAACTATAGCTAATTTTTCTCTAATATAAGATACATCTTTTTTTTCAAAGCTAACATTCCGGATGTTGCTCCTAATAATCCTGAAGCTATTCTAATCCAAGTTGTCTTGCCAGCACCATTTTGTCCAGCTAAGAATGTGATTTTTGATGCTTCAGCCTTGAAAGATATATTATCTGGCTTAAGGTTTTTGACTTTAACATTATTAATTATTACTATTTTCTCAGGTGTTTCATCTTTGCTAGTTATTTCAATCTCTCCAGGATAGTACCTTTGTAACTCTAATGAATATGCCAAAATAATCTCCGCCTTTATATTGTTTGCTGACAGTTTAGATCATTTTGTTGCTTTCATCAATGGCAAATACCCACAATTGCGGATGAACCCGGATGCGTCCGAAATATGCAAATATGGCTGCCTGATCTATGTGAATAATTCTTGGATGAATTATGAATTTATACAACGACTTTTATGATGTTATAATATCATAATATCAACAGGCTGAGGTATCCCAGCCTCAGATTAATGACATGCCCCTGAGTTTCCAACTTGGGGGTTTTGCTTTTGTTATTACTAGGTTACTAGGGTTACTTTTATTCTTATTGATAGAGTTGATTTATTCGGCACTGGGTAGCCCTCGCCAAAAAGGCATAGAGAAAGACGGTCATCATATTAAGTAGACAACCGTCCTTTACAAAACATTATTTGATTATAATTCTTACTGTTGGAGTCCAATTCCCTTCCTGCTCATATAATTCCACCATTTTTTCACTAAATTCATTTGTAGAAACCTTAATAGTCTCAAATTCATCCCCATCTTCTATATTTACATCCAAAATAATCTGGTTAACTATATTATTCATTGTAAGTTCCTTTAAAAAGTTTTGTACTCTTGACATTCTTCTTAATAAAGGTTCTGCTGAATCTACCCTTATATCAGAAACCTGAATTTCAATACCATCTCCTGCGAATAAGCATTCAGCATTAACATCCATAGGGTCATCAGTTAATTCAAAAGGTAGTTTGTTATGCAAATCACCATACCTTTGTAAATGTTTCTGAGCAACATTACCTCCAACCTTAATTCCTATTTTGTT
Organism: Pseudobacteroides sp.; assembly: GCF_036567765.1. NCBI lineage: Bacteria > Bacillati > Bacillota > Clostridia > Eubacteriales > Oscillospiraceae > Pseudobacteroides > Pseudobacteroides sp. The sequence goes on along the minus strand of NZ_DATCTU010000131.1, from coordinate 1,100 downwards.
TTTCGTTGCACATTCAATCATAATAAACGACAACTCTACTTGCTTATTTATTTGTACCTGCGTATCAGGTAATTCTAAAACCCCAAAAACTTTTATACTCACTTCCATCATCCTCCATTATTTAATCGGGACAGTTTTCTCACCAATTCGTTGACCTTTGTCATTATACTCATAAATATGCTTATGGTTTTGTAACTCTGTTTTTGTTGCTTTATCAAAGTGTGTATGGTCATAATCTTCCCTTGTTGAAATATTACCATTTTTATCATAAGTTGTTCGAGATACAATTTTATTGGGGTCTTCATTATGTACCTTCTCATATACTGAGTTGGCGTCTCCTTTTTTCGGTGCTTGACCTTTTCCTTGTACTACCTTAGGAGCATTATCCCCCCCCCTCATTGCCACTACCATTACCGGTTGTTGCCAAGTGTATCAAAGCTTGGATGTTCACAGCAGCGTTAAATGCAGAACTTAGAGTAAGTCCTCCGCAATAAATCAGAGTACCAGATAACACCAAGGCCCCTGCACCTCCAGTGCCTCCAATTCCTGCCGCACTTCCGAAAGTGCCTGCTCCTCCAGCAACTCCCGTTATAGTATTACCAATAATTTTTCCAACTAAATATACAATCTTATTATTACTATCATAATAAACATATATCTTTTCGGATTCTCCAAACGTAATACTTTCCATAACACCGGCAGATATTCCATGTGCTAAATCAGAAACACTCAAAGCAAATGCTTTTATACCGTTACCTAAATCTTTCAATTCACCTCCGGCTCTTATTGGAGTTGATTTTGGTGGTGCCGGTGCAGGCTCTACTTTAGCTGGTGTCGGTATCACTGTTTGATTTGTCCCATTACCATTTGTTCCTATGCTATTCGACGGATTGGTTACCACTGGCTTCTGCTCTACCGGCTTTTGTTCTATTGGTTTTTGTTCAGGCGGTTTGACAACGTGTTGATTTATAATTAAAACTGACCCCCGATTTACAAGTAAAATTGACCCCTTGAGAATACAAATGTATCCTATCCATATGATCAATACATGTGGAGGGATAAAAGAGGTGAAAGATGTGCAAGATTGGATAGCTGTAAAA
>NZ_DATCTU010000130.1 GCF_036567765.1 Pseudobacteroides sp. | reverse complement strand
AAGAAATTAGCGTAGAGGAAGTAGTAGAAGCAATAGAGTCGGATATTGAAGTAAGCGAAATAGAAATTGAAGAAGAGCCAATAGAGGCAGCATCCGAAGAGGAAATACAAGAGCCTGAAGTTGAGGAAGTAATAAATATTGAAGAAGAAATTAGCGTAGAGGAAGTAGTAGAAGCAATAGAGTCGGATATTGAAGTAAGCGAAATAGAAATTGAAGAAGAGCCTTTAGAGGCTGCATTCGAAAATGATACTCCTGAGATTGAAGAAGAATTAAGCATAGAATATGTGGAAACAGAAATTTCAGAAGTAGAAAATCAAAGCAATCAAGAAAATATAAACAATTTATTAGATTCTAGCCTATTAATTCACATAAGTAATGAGACAAATGTAAATACTATTAGTGATACTGACAATACTACATCAGAGATTAATTCTAAAGAGGGCAGTGTTGTTGACCGATTGATTGAGGAGGCCTTTATATTAAAAGCTTCTGGAGATTTAGAAGGGGCAATTGCAAGTTATATGTACGCTCTTGAGAATGATATAGAGGATCAGGTAGTGTTTTGGTTAGTGCTGGATATATGCGTATTGTACAAGCAGCTAGGAAAGTCTGACCTGGCAAAAGATATATTGGAGAGTTATGTTGCCAATTATGGGAATATTATGGATGAAGATGTTAAGGCACAGATTGTTTGTAATTTATAATAAAATTAATACAGTTTGATATTATGCAGCTTTAGAAGGGGGTTCCAAGGTAATGAAAAAAACTCAGGAAGTACTAGGTTTGCCCATAATAAGCATTTCTGATGGGGTTGAAGTAGGCAAGGTAAAAAGTATACTTGTAAACGCTATTGAGGGTACAGTGGACTACATAGTTGTAGACAGCGGAATTCAGATATTGAGTGCCCGCGTAATTTCCACTTCAAGCGTTTTAGGTATGGGGGAATATGCCCTCACTATTGAAAATGATAGTGCTATAAATGATATAGGTAGAATACCGGGTGCTATTGACCTGCTGCAGAAAAATATTCAAGTCAAAGGGTCAAAGGTTCTCACTAAAAAGGGCCGGTTAATTGGGGAAATCGGTGATTTCTATTTTGATGATGATAACAACTGCAGGATTACAGGACTTGAGTATATTGCTGATATAACTCATAAAAAGATAAGGATAATACCAAGGGCTAATGTAATAACCTTTGGAAAAAATCTGATTGTTGTTACTGAGGATGTTGAAAGTAAGCTTTTAGATAACATGTCCCAGCTAAGTTCTGGGGAAGGTCAGGCTAATCAGGAAAAAAAAAATTTGACAATTACCTCCGGTAAGGATTCTATAGAAAATGAAGCTAAAACAATTAATAAAGCTATAGATGAACTATCTGCAAACATAGATGAGTTGATAGCTAAAGACGGGGAAACCTTTTTTAACGAGGCACAGGAATCCATAAATGTATTAAGAGAAGACAGCATTATTCACACTCCTGCTGAGAATTTGGAAAGTATTTTGACAGAGGATCAATCTTCTGAAATATATGATGATACAGATGTTATAACACAGGAAATTGAAGACATGGATATCGTTCAGCAGCAAGAGGTTATACTGGAAGAAGTTGAAGTGATCCATGACCAGAGAGAAGAGAATAATTTCCCAAATAACGGGCATGCAGGGGCGGCTACAGAGCTAAAAACAAGCACACAAAGCTTGTTTGAACAGCGTCAAAAGCAGTATCTCAACGGCAGAAAGGCAACCAAAACAATTACAGACAGTGCAGGCAAGGTCATTGTAAGTTCCGGAGAAATTATTGATGAGGACATAATAGATATTGCAAAAACCAATGGTAAGCTTATAGAGCTAGTTATGAACAATAAAGCTTGATAAGCTTTATTGTGATTATATTTGGGAGTGACTTAGTTGAAAAGATGGAAATTTGCCATAGCACTAACTTTTATAATATTTTTTATAACGGCATTAGTCTCAACGGCAGGTTTTTTGGCTGTAGGCATGTTGACCAAGGATCAGGTTCCTCCCAATATCACTGCCGGTGAAATTGAAATTGGCAGGCTGTCGAGACAGGACGCTGTTCAAAAAATAAAAGAATACTATGGCAGCATATTTAAAAATGATTATATCAATATTAATTATAATATAGGAAGCATCGGCAAAATTTTTAGGATAAAGTACTCTGATATAGAGTTATCCATTGATGCAGAAGAAACTGTAAATCATGCAATATCTCAAAAAGGCACAAGTGCTTTTGAACGTATATTGAATGGGTATTTTACATCAAGGGTGGTTAAAGCTCCCATAAAAATAGACTTTAATAATAACAAGCTAAAGGAAAGCCTGAAACCCCTTGCATCACTAATAGAAAAAGAACCCAAAAATGCTAATGTATACCTTTTGGATGGAAAATTAAGGAAAGATACCAGTGAAGACGGTATAATATTAAATCTGGAGAATTCAGTTGAAAAAATAAGAAGATCAATATCGGAAAAGACAAATCAGCCAATAGTATTTGATTATAAAAACAATTATGAAATTAACGTAATTAATCCTGAATTTTCCCAGGATAAGTTAAAGGATATTGAGGATGTCATAGCAACCTATTCAACAGAAATAAAAGGCAGTGAAAATGAAAAGTATATAAAGATTGCATCTAAGGCCATAAACAAGGTATGGCTCAATGGCACAGTGAGCAGCGGCAGGCCGGTTGAGTTTTCTTTTAATAACTATCTTAGTAAGGAAAACGGTATTATGGAGGAAAATAATGAGGGATATAATCAGGTAGCCTCAACACTATTTGCGGCCCTGTTATTGACCGATATCGACAGAACCAGCATAACCAGGGTTTCTCACGAATCTTCAGTAGATTACATTGACCCGGGTTTGGATGTTATAGTGTTTGGAGATACAATAGACTTTAAATTTATTAATAGTATCGAAAGTCCAATCATGATTTTTTCTTCGGTAAAGAATAATAAAGTAACAGTAAGCATTGCAGGAAAAAAGAGGGATAAGTCGGTGGTTAACAACCTGAAGATTGATATTGAGAGCAAGTATCCCCAGGCTGTTATAAATGTAGAGGATGATAGCCTTGGCCCTGGAGACAAAAAGGTTATAAGTAATGGAAAGGAAGGGGTACTTGTAAAGGTTAGTCTGGAGACCCAAAAAGAAGGCGTGGTTATTAATAAAAAAGAACTCTATACCCAAAAATATAAGCCTTCCGATTCTATTGTTCAAATAGGACGGGCATATGACAATGATAATAATAATGCGAAATAAAAAAGTGGATAACATTAGTCCACTTTTTATTTCGCATATTTTCGTAATATAAATATCTGATCAGAAATAGGATTGTATCGTTTCAAAGGCATTGTATTCTACTATTTTGGTACCATACTCACTAAGGTATCCTTCGTAAAAAGCTGAATTTGTTATTTTTCGTCCAAACTCGCTTAGAACAGCTTCCACTGTTTTGGTATCGGTATTTCCAAAGCTGTATCTTGTAAGTACCAGGTAATAGAAATTCTTATATCTGTACAGGGTACTTTCACCTGAATATATGGAACTTATTTTGTTTGCAAGTGCAAGCAAATCCTCAAATGTGCTGAATGAGTATATTAAAACCGAAGACCATATCTTCTTGTTTTTCCTTTTAGCTCTTAAATCAGATTTTTTAAATCTGTTTTTAATGTATTTCTGAATGGATTCAAAATCATTTTCTTCATCAATCTTTGTTATGGTTATAATAAACCCTTCTCTAGGATCGGGAATCGCTTCAATACAGAGCTGGGAATCGGAGGAATTAAAACCGTATTCAATCTCAGCCTGCTCCATCATATCCCAGAATAACTCCTGCGTAGCAGGGGAATTATAATTTAGAGATGATAAATCAATGTTTCTCTCATCCAAATCATCTTTTGATATTGTGACCTTGATTTTATTATCATTTATTTTTTCTATCTTCATACGCATCACCATAATCTATTGACATATTTTGATGTTCGGGAAAGTATGGTATGCTTCTCCATAGTTTTCGCGGCCACATCAAGGTTGAAAAATCACTTCGTGACTTTTGAGTTGCCAAGAAATTGATAAAATCCTATTCCAGTCAATTAATGTATTATATATTATTAATATAATATATATCCAGGTGAGTAATTTATATAACATATAAATCGGATATTACTTGACAGTATTTATATTTACTTAAGTATATTATACTTCCAAAACATAAAAAAGAGAAGTAAAAAAAATTAACATTATTGAATTTATTTATGTCTAGGAAATTATGGTGTATGCTGCACCTATTTCAAATCTATACAATAAAAACTTTACTATTA
>NZ_DATCTU010000129.1 GCF_036567765.1 Pseudobacteroides sp. | reverse complement strand
AGAAACCTTCTATTTTTGTACAAATGCTTGAATTTTCTGTGTTACGCAAATTTTTGAATTGGAATGGAGCGTAGCGTAATGGAGATTCAAAAATTTGCGGCCGCTGCTGTAAACATCTCAGGAGTCTTGTATCCATTGCTTACATGTAACCTTTTCCTGCGGTAATAAATCTCTATGTACCAAAATATCGCAGCCCGGGCTTTATCGCGTGTCTTAAAGTGCTGTTCATTTAGCCATTCCTGCTTCAATTTTCCCCAGAAACTTTTCATTAGTGCATTGTCCCAGCAATTAACTTTTCTACTCATGGAACAAATAAAACTATGCTTTTTTAAAAGTTGCTGGTAATCATTACTACAATACTGGCTGCCCATATCTGAGTGTATTAGTACTCCCTTCGGGTTGGCCCGTCTGTCTCTTGCTTGGTTTAGACACCTTATAACAAGATCCTTTGTCATACGTTCATCCATTGCCCATCCAACTACCTCACGCCCACACAAATCAACTATGCCAGCTAAATAAAGCCATCCTTCATCAGTTGGTATATATGTTATATCACTTACCCATTTCTCATTAGGATTTTTAGCATAAAAATCTCTGTTAAGTATGTTTTCAGCCACAGGCAAATTGTGATTAGAGTTTGTTGTAGCTTTGTACTTCTTCACTACTTTAGACTTCCAACCATTATTCCTCATTATCTTTGCAACTGTTTTTCGGTTTACTGGTGACTCTGGTTTGCTAAGCCTTTGTGCTATTTTTACAGACCCTGGAATCTGCTTGTTTTCATAAAACTCTTTCTTTACAAGTTCTGTAAGATTTCTTTCCCTAATAATTCTCTTACTCTCTGGACGTTTATCCCATGCATAATAACCACTTCTTTTAACTTCAAGTACTTTGCATAGCTTCGCTATTCTGTAATTTGACGATTCAGCTTTGATAAACTTGTATATTTCTACTTTTGGTTTTTTGCGAAGTAAGCTGCCGCCTTTTTTAATATCTCGTTTTCTTCCTTAAGCTCTTTAATTTCCCTTTGTAGCTTTTTAAATGCTTCATCTTCCGGTTTTATATGACCACTACCGACAAATGGCTTCTCACTGTTTTCACGGTATCTTGATACCCATCCATATATTGTTGTATCTCTTATACCTATTTCTTTGGAAACACTTGATACTGTTTCTCCACCTTCAACTATCCTTTTACATATCTCAGTCTTATACGCCTGATCATAAACTTTTCCCATCTTCGACACACCTTCCTTTTGTTTTATTATACTCTATGTTCCATGTGTCTACAAAATGGGGTATGGGTCAATTCCTACTTGTTCCTTCTTTGTGTCCCGTCAAAATCAATATAATAATTATCCCTCATTATCAACTTTGAAACAGGTAGAAATTCATAACCGTTATTCTTTAATGCAGAAATGATATTAGGCAGCATCCTTGCAGTATGGGGTGTATCATTATGGAAAAGGATAATTGATCCGGGCTTTACTTTTGTAACAATTCTATTCATTATCTCACTCTGTGATATGCCAGGACGCCAATCAAGGCTGTCAACATCCCATTGAATTGTATAATACCCTAATTCCCTTGCAATTCTCACAACATCATTATTATAATCACCATATGGAGCCCTGAACAGGTCAGGCTTATTTCCTGTAATTTCACTTAGCTTCTGTCCGCATAAATCAATTTCCTCTCTTATTTTTTCTCCGCTTAGAGCCCCCATCTTGAAGTGCGACTGTGAATGGTTAGCCGTATCGTGTCCGTCCATTGCCATCATCTTTATCATTTCAGGGTTTTTTTGAGCCCACTGACCAAGTACAAAAAAAGTTGCTTTTATGTTCTCTTTTTTCAAAGTGGTTAAAATATCCGGTATATCATCTGCTCCCCAGGCACAATCAAAGGTTATTGATACAACCTTATTCGGGCCATCAACCGAATATATGGGTAAATCGTTATTTCTTCCGTTAAACACTCCAAGCACCTCTGAAGTAGACATAAGTATGATGAATACAGCAGCAACAGCAATAACTAAAGCCAAAGCTACAGGCAGTATCCTTCTTGCTTTAATAACATAAAATGTCATTGACTTGACCCCTTTTAACTTAAATATTTTCAATATAGTAATTAATATTCACCAGTGAGCAATTTCAAAACATCATTAGCACTTTTATTTTAAAATTTGAGCAGTAGTAGATATTAAATAAGTCATATAAAAATGCAAATTTCTATACAACAAATGTCAGATACATGATATTATTAATATATTCATAAATGGCAATTCATACTAAAATCATAAGTTTCAAATAGGGGGAGCGAACTTAATGTGCACCTATCTTATAAAAGGTCAAAGAGTTGATTTGGCAAATTACCTTGGAAATTCATCTAAAATTTCACTGTCCTTCGGTTGGGCAGATTCAAGGATTTCTTTGGATGTCTCTGCATTTCCGCTTGGGAGTTCCGACAAGGTTCAATATGAAAGTGATTTTGTATTTTACAATAATCCTGCGACATTTGACAGAGGGATAGTACTGGAACAGGATGGCAAGTCCATCAATGTTGATTTATTAAAAATACCCGAAAGAATATCTAAAATAGCCTTCAGCCTTTCAATTTATGATGAAAGCATGGGAATGGATAATTTTAGTAGGATACAGGGAGCTTATGTACAAGTTATCTGTGCAGTTACAAAAAGGGTATTGATCCAATATGACTTAAGACAGGACATGTTCAGTAATGAAAAAGCTATTGTTGCTTTTGAGATATATAAGTATAAAAACAGCTGGAAATTTGCAGCTGTCGGAAGCGGATTTTCTAATGGCCTCGCGGGAATCTGCAGTTTATACGGATTGGAAGTGGAATCCCCTGATCCTACAGCATCAAACTCATCAGCAAACCATACAAGTTCAAATGAAAGCTCGGATACAAGTTCAAATTTAAATTCAATTCCACAGAATACAGGTGAAACAGGTGCAACACAGACTACAACTATGAGTACCCAAGCATCAAATAATTCTGTAATGACGCTGGATTTAAAGAAAACCTGGAAGAAAACAGTGGCTCCCGTAAGGCATTTAGTATTGTGGGGATGGGATGAGAGGCAAAACCCTGCCTTCCTCGTTTTGTACGGTGACCATGAATTCAAAAGCGGAAACATCCTCTGTGATGATGTTAAATATGACAGGTACGTTATATTAAAGGGTAGCGATGGGCACCTGCCATCATTCAAACCAATAAAGAAAATTAACAGTATGGATTATTCACGTTTAAGTCCCTTTGAGAAAGTAGTGCTTCCTTACTTTGATGGCATGTCTTATGATAAGTGTGTTGGAATAATTGAGATACAAAATACAAAGTTCCATGAGTTTAAGGTTGCCAAGAATCCAAATATGGTTCTAAAGCTTCCTGAATTCTATTTCCAGTACTTTGATCTAATTGTTGGGATACTTGGAAACCAGAACATATACATGAGAAAGAAAATGATGAGCCAGCTTGTTAAAAGCAATCCTCCTAAAGAGGTTTATAAGCTGCTGCTTGATATAGGAAGCACTGAAGCCATTGCCGGGTTGTTCCTTGAGCTGGCAAAGACAAATAATCCTATTCTGTTGGATGAAGCTAAGGCTTTGTTTTCATCCAGTATAACTTGGGCAGAAAGAGGATACGCAAAGGGTATAAAGCGTTGCGTAAACATTTATATAACTGCAATGGATCCTGTTTTAAGGGAAGGTAAAATTCATTGGATAAAAATAAATGTCTCAAAAATGGATTTGAAGCTTATAAGAATTAAAGGAAAAGAAATACCCGAAGATAAAGTTCTTGACGGTGAAGACTATAGAAAGCTTGCAAAAAAAGGTAATTTAATGTCACTGCAGCAGTATTATAATTGGGAAACCCGTCAATATATAGTATATCCAAATCACTTTGAAGAAAGTCAATATTGTAATGGCAGAAGCTTGAAAATTATAGATTTCAAGAATACCATCCAAGAGGCTGAAGTATTCGGGTTAGCTGAGGTCATCGGAAAAATCGGTTATTTTCTTGATGCCCCCCGCCTTTTATATTATTTTCAAAGCAACAAAAAGAAAAAGGCATTGGAATACTTTCAACGTTATCTAATAAGGATTATTGGCTGCTATGCTGATACAGATGAAGATAAATTTATAAAAGCACTTAAAGCACTTCTCACAAGTTATACAAAAGGCGACTATGTAAGTGATAAGGGAAAAAACTTTGTTTCTAATAAATTTATAAAATTTTACTTATATAATGATTTCAATGAAAAGCCTCCTGAAAATATGCAGACTTGGCAGGAGTGGAGGAATTACTACGAATGGTTCAGTACCGATCATTTTATGAGAATACATGGACGCTATGAATACAGGAAGGATATATGGGACAGACATTTGGATGCAGCTGCAGATATTGCATTAGAGGCCGGTATTGATCCTGTCGTTAAAGCCTGTTACTTTATATTGAAGGATTCTCCAAACTTAAATCAGTTTGTCTCCAATATTGATCATGACAAGCTTGTAAAGCTGGCACTTGTCTCATACTCTCCACTTGCAAGCATGTTCATGGGCATACTTACACAGAAAATTAATAATACAGTCGAATTTGATATAAACCTGATGATGGCGTTGATAAAAAGTTCATATGAGGGGCTTAAATCTATGGCACTTGCTTTTTTTGAAAGAACCGACGGAAGGTTTACCCCGGAATTTTTAGCAGATTTTATTATGCTTCCAAACCTGTCAGACTGGGCTGACCTGTTTTCAACCGGAATACAGTATCTTACAGTAGAACAATATGCGGATTTTGTTAACCATATGCTTCATAACCATGTAAAGGGCTTAATCCCGGCTGAGCTGCCTAAGAATATCAGCGATATCCTGCTGCAGCATTCAGGCAAGGTAAGAGAAGCTCAAAACTTGTTACGGATAAATATATTTAACAGTCTGATTGATGCCTTGTTTGATATGCCAAAGCTTCCCGAGTGGCTTTGTACATTTGTTGAAGAAGTGATTTTTGCCTATACCTTTGAAGAGCTGGATGAAATACTGAAGGAAGTAGCAATACCCGTAAGAGCCACTTCCTCGCGAAACAGAAGGGTTATTTCCATCCTTGAGTCCATCAAATGCAAAAATATGCCAAAGGATGCTCAAATCCTCAATGTATTGGAGTCATCCACCTCAAGAATTGTTAGCATGCTTTTAAGCGTGATTGCCATATTTAAAGAGGATTTAAATAATAGGCTTGCTACAATTCTGATTCTTTTAGAATCAGAGGTTCCAGTTGCAAACCAACTGGCAAAAGAAGCTTTTGGCACTCTCCCACCGGAAAAGCAAAAAAAGCTCCATTCCATGGTTATCGACTCCCCTGTGGAAAGGGCATACAGCTTCGGCCTGAAGCAGCTTGACAGCATTTACGGAGAGCTGATACCGGGTGAGTTTATAGTTCAAATGCTCGAACATGGTTCTCCTGAAGTTAAAGCATATATATCAAGTAAAATAGACAGAATAATCCAAAACTTCAGCACCACAACAAAGGAGCTTTTTATGTACTATGTTAAAACCCTTTTACTCCTGCCAAACAGGAATTCAAAGAGCAAACAACGGGTTTATGACTCATTACCCAGGTTTGTTTCAACATATCCTGATAAACTTGATGAAGTTGAACAAATACTCATAAATATCGGAGGCTCCAACATTATAATCGATTCAGAGCGGGCACTGGTAGCTCTTGCTAAAATAAGAAAGGAAGGTGCTGAACATGCAGGTTAATTATCAATATGCAAGTCCGTCCATGTGTGTCCAGAGCGGAGATCAGACTGTTTTAGGTCTAAGTCCCGATCTTTCAAGAGAAGAAAAAGTTTCCTTCTCCGGCACACTAAAAAAGCCTCTTATTTTCAGGGATGCCATGCTGATGCTTCGCCAGATTGTAGTTTCGGATACAAGGCAGAAAAAGAAAGAACGAACAGAGTTTTTTATCTGGCTTAACGAGGAAATAGAAAGGCAGATTGAAAAACATGAAAAGTATATGTCATTAGGTAAAAAATCAGACCTGCAAAGTAAAATAAATGATTTGCAAAATTACAAGGAAAGTTTGGATATAAAGCTGGAAGGTCTGACAAAAGCTCGAATCAGCTTAAAAAAGGAAGTAGATAAATATGATGCATGGAATGACTATTACAAGCTGGAAAGAAAGTTCTGGCAGTTTATTAAGACCCGTGATTTAAGCCTCTGGTATGTACTTGATCCTGTTATAACAGTACATCCGGACCAGGTGTCCTTTGAGGCATTTTCACTTGATGAATCAACTTATGGTTGTCTTTCGGTAAGCATGGATGAGTTTGAGTTGAAGCAAACGCCTCAACTTGGAACAACCAATATAGACTTTTCCGATAAGCTTGCAAGAGAGATGGAGCGTTTTAGAACATACACAAACGTAGAGCTGGCCGTAAACCCCGGTGGGTTCACTGTAGATTCAGGCGTCATGCCGGAATATGTTGAGAAAAAAATAGATCTCCCCGAATCATGGATAAAGGGTTTCAATCAGGTATCCGGAGCAGCAAGCCTTGGTGGCGTGGACATTACCCTTACTCCTGTTGACATGTATGATATTTGCTCTTTTTTAAGAAGGTTTAAGGCAAATAAAAGCCCAAGATATATGAAATGGATACTTGAACCGGAAAAACCCATTAAAATTGTATTTGAGCCTTTTGGAAAAGTAATGGAACTTCAGTCTGTTTATAACGGAAAAAAGAAGCGGGAGGAAAAAATTTGGGGCAGAAATCGGTGGCTGGTAATTGAAAGAATAATACCCCATGTAAAGTCATTCACCATAAGGCTTCTAGGTTTTGGAATGCCTCAATTCATAATTGGTGACATGGGCTCAATGAAAATGACCATAGGCTTTTCATCATGGTCTTCCAATGACTGGGTGAAAGGAACTGCCTTTAATATTTTAGGCGGCTTTATAGGAAGTGGCAATTATGAAAATGTTTATTCACTTTTAAAAGCACACAGGTTTTTATCAATTGACAGCATAAGTGATAAATTGAACGTTTCGTCAGAAACCGTCAATAAAGCCGGAGTGGGTATGCTCTTAAGGCGTGGAGAGGGGTATTTCGATCCAATCTTAGATGTAGTAAGGTTCCGGCAGCTGTGTAATGTACCGATTGATAAAGCGTTGTATGAAACCACATCTATGGAGATCAAGGTACAAGAACATATGCAAGAGGGGCTGTCCAACTTTAAACTTATGGTTAATAACGATATGGAGCTCGTTGCTTATAATGCATTCAAGGATACCGGCAGTACGTCTCAAAATGAAGGGTATTATTCAAGAAATCAACATGTGATTCCAAAATTAATACAAACTGAATTGACTGTTGATCAAGATGGTCAGATATCAAAAGTAAAATGCACATGCAGTGAATTTAATAGGGGTTCAAGGAATATATCAGAGCCTTGTTCCCATATTCTCGCACTTTATGTAACAACCTCTAAGTTTTTACAACTGGAATTCAGACCTGGTCGAGAATACAAAATCAATGATATTTTGGAGATGCTGATATGACGGATAATAGTTTTGATAGGGATAAGTCAGAAGAATATAGGGATAATGTTAAAATTATGGGTAAAAAAGAGTTTACCCTTCATAAAATGATTGAATATGGGTTTTGGCCCAAGGGATTGCCTACCCCTTTTGAAAGGCAGGTAAACGAGACTCCTGAGCAGTATCAAGAGAGGCAGCGACTTTTTTTAGAATACAAAAAAATTGCAGATGAAATTTCAAAATTATATAAGGAAAAGAATGAAATAAGCCAAAAACTTCAGGAGCTAAGAAAACAATATAATAGTGCCTGGGATGAAGAGAGAATCCGCAAGGACATTGCACAGCGGATAATGAAAGAGTCCAAAGAACGCCGTGAACAAAGAAAAAAGCAGCGTGAACTTGAAAAGGAAAGAAGATTTCAGGCATGGCAGGAAAAGAAGGCGGAGAGCATCGTTTTCATTGGAAACGGTTATTCTTCAATGCTCCATTTCAAATCAGGAAATCAAAGCAAGCTGGCAAATCTAGGATTGCCCATAATAAATACCGACAAAGAACTGGCAGAATTCATTGGGGTAAAATACAGAATACTAAGGTTCTTGGCATATCACCGTGATGTTGTGTCAATGGATCATTACCACCATTACAAGATTCCTAAGAGAAAAGGCGGTACCCGCAATATAGCCGCACCCAAAAGCATTTTGAAAGGGGTTCAGCGGAAAATTTTAGAAGGCATCCTTGAAAAATATGCATGTTCTACAAATTTTCAATCTGATAACGCCCATGGATTCATATCTGATAATGCCCATGGATTTATAAAGGGAAGGTCTGTTGTAACAGGTGCAAGCACTCATATAAGAAACCCGGATTTAGTAATAAACATGGATATAGAGGATTTCTTCCCTACCATTACCTTCCAAAGGGTAAGAGGAATGTTTGTTGGGTTTGGCTACTCAGGGTATATTGCCTCACTTTTGGCGATGCTATGCACTTACTGCGAGCGTATGGAAATTGAGATTAACGGTAAAAGGAAATTTGTTGCTACGACAGGAAGGATACTACCGCAAGGCTCCCCTGCAAGTCCTATGATTACCAATATACTCTGCCTCTCATTGGATAAAAGACTTAACGGGCTGGCCGCAAAATTTGGATTTAAATATACCAGGTATGCAGATGACATGAGCTTCAGCACTAAAGAAGCATCGTTAAGTGATGCAGGGAAATTATGCGGCCTAGTTTCCAAAATAGTTGCAGATGAAGGCTTTAAGATAAATTATGATAAAACCAGATTTTTAAAGAAGAATAACTGCCAATCCATAACAGGCATAGTTATAAATAACGAACAGCTTGGAGTTAATAAAAAGTGGGTGAAAACACTAAGGGCTGCATTATATAATGCCCGCAAAGCAATGGCAAACGGGAAAATTCCCTATGAAACAATCAGTGAAATATCCGGAATGGCAGCTTGGCTTAAAAACGTTAACGAAGAAAGGTATGCGACCATTATAAAAGCTACACATGAGCTTATAAAGGAGATTCAGAAAAGTTACTAGTGAATACATTGAATTATGATAAGATGTTTGATATACTATTTTATAAGTAAATAAGAGTAACAGATCCCTTGGCCTATATACCTCGGTGCTGCGCCGCGGTGGAGATTTGCCAGTTACACGACACCTGGCTGTGCGCAATTCGCATTGCCTTCACTACAGTCCATTTTTAAAAGGATCCTGCGGTGTAATGACTGTAGTGAAGCAATGCTGAAGTGTCACAACCGGATATTAGAGTTGTTAGCAAGGGGTCTGTTATTTTTTGTGAACTTTATTGCTCATGCAGAACCTTGCTATAGCATTCCCTCTTTTTAATTTCTCTCTTAACTTTCGAAGCAGAATCAGCATTGATTATTGCTTTCTCATAAGCACTATAAGCATCCGTGGTCAGATATCCATGAAACCCTTGTAATAGTTGCTTTGCAACATCACCGCTCCGGCTTCTGGAATAGTGGAAGAAAGCTGCCTTGATCTCTTCACACGCTGCACTTCGCATGACCCACATGAAAGAATCACTGCTAGCTTGTTTGCCTTCTTCCTTATTACACTGGATTCTTGTTTCATCCATGTGAAGGACTTCGCATTTTAAAAGCTCCTCATGAATCCGGTTGTAAATCGGATTTAGCCATTCTTCACTACACCGAATCGTCCAGTTTGCCATATTGGATCTTGGTAGCACCAGACCCATACGATACCAGTCGTTTTCCTGCCGGTTGAAAGGAATCCCCATTGCAAACTTCTGATACATGACTTGTGCCACAATGGATGCAGTTGCTATGGAATGTGGCAGAACCGGAGTTGGAACTGCAGCTTTCTGGAAATGGTCTTTGGGATTTTCGCTACCTTCATTTCCGCAGTTGGTACACTTAGCAACTTCCTGGACAACCTGTACCACTTTCAGTTTTGAAGGAATAAATTCCACTTCGGTGCGTATAAGCTTTTTACCAATAACTTTCAGTTCTGATCCACACTCGAAACAGTTTTCTTCCGGAGGAATGATATATTCCTCCACCTCTTTCGGAATATTTGCAAGCATTTCAGCTCTGACACCAGGCTGTCTGGCAGTTCTTTTGTAGCTTGGAACGGTTATTTTTTTCTGTTCCTTAAATAATTCCCTTTGCCAGTTCCTGCGTTGTTTCAAACAGACTTATCTGTTCGCCTGTCTGTCTAGTAATCTCAGAAGGGCTACCAAATAGTCTCTTGCGAGCGTGCAGGAGAGCCTGAATCATGTTTTCAAGCTGGATATTTTGTTTTTGAATAATCTTATCTTTTGCTTCAAGTTCCTGCTTTTGTTTTTCAACTAAAGCCCGAAGCATTTCCAGTTCTTCGTGTTCTGTCAATGGTATACACGTCCTTTTTTACCTGGTTTAAGTATACCATTTTTCAATATTTTTTTCTATATTTTTAGCGATATTAACAGGTAAAAAAGTGCTGATTTTATGCGGGTTTTCACCATTTTTTCGTCATATTCACGAACCCTAATAACAGGTTTTTCCGGCACTCATTTCAACATGATAATGTGCCTTTTTTTGTTCTATATCAAGTCCCTGAAAGAGCCATTCCATCTGCTGGAATGTAATCTCTTTTACTTCCGACGGGCTCTTCGGCCATTGAAACTTCATTCCTTCCAGCAGCTTTTTGCTGGCAAGGATAAACCCATTTTTATCATACCTCAAAACTTTAATAGCTGTTTTTTCTTTTATTGCAGAAGATGAAAGCACATCTATCTGAAAATGGATCGAGTTTAAGCTGTAGGTTTACAATTGCCACCAATCCATCAATCTGCTTCCGAAAATCTGTGGAATTGCAGGCGATGTAGATATGTTCAGCTCCCTGAGTAAATCCACCTAACATGTTGAACGCAGTGTTTTTAACACTGCTGCTAGCAACTGAAGATCAGTCTTTTCGTGTATGTCCAATACAAAATTGTCGTACCGTATTGTGACGTTAGCAGAACCCGGATGCCTTATCATTTCTTCTGGGATTTTCATTTCTGCCCAGCATATATCTGTTGCTGAGCTCTTTTGCTTATTGAGTCTTGTAAGCCAATATTTGTACGTTGACAATCTTATATTGTTTTTTTCACACCATTGCCTAGCAGACAAGCCACTGGCTTTGCAACTTGCAATTGTCTGCTTCCATATTGTCTCGGATTTTCGTTGTGCCATTTTAAAATGCCTCTTGGCTTTATGAGTTTTATATCAGAAATCATAACAGAATTATTTGATAACTACACTACGGTATGTTTTGAAGCACTTACATTTTGAAGCACTTACGGATCTGTTATTTCTACAATGCCCCAATTGTCAAGTAAAACAAAGAAGTTCTTATATAAATATATAAATTTAAGCAAAAAAAATGACCTCTCTGAAAAACAGAAGGCCTTATTTTTGCACTATGTTACTTCATATACCTCTTACCTTAATAGCCACACTCTAAGCTCTTTTATAGCTCAGGATTATGGTTAGCTTTACTGCTATAGATAATTTTTGAACTCACGCATATTAATATCATTATTTTTCAACAATCTGTGATCCAATATTGGTAATACTGTTCAGATATACACTGCTAACCTTAGGTGATTTAACGTCATTATTTAATTCTACAAAATAGTCATATCTATATTTATTTTGCTGACCTATTACACCGCTCATCATTTCAATATTAGCTTCAAACTTTACTATATATCTACTTTGCTTTTTTGTATAGGCTGGATGCGGTACTATTTGATAATCACTAATTTTTAGTATTTTACTCATGTTGGCTTTTAGTGGAAACGAATCAACACTATACTTAGTCTTATATTTATCATCGATTACCATTATTTCATTTTTATCTTTATCAATATTCAGTTTTAATATACTTTTAATATAATCAGCAAAGTCCTTTTGGCTCAGATACCACTTGGATTTTAAGAGATTCATTCTTTCATTATCCAGTTCTTTAATATTTGCAAAAAACTTTTCTATAATTTTTACCTCTGAATCATATCTTTTACCATCTTCCTTATTTAAATATTCTTTACCATCAGTTGCCTTGTCAGTATTTATATACGGAAATCTTTCAACAAACTCATTATTTAACAGCAGTACTCTGTTTTGGAATCCAGGCCTTGTACTAGCTTCAGTTACTCTTTTAATCTTATAGTCACTTCCTTCTTTTACTACATTAACATCGTAACTGAGTACTACTCTAAAATTATCATATTTGTTTTCATCAATAGCAACTTGCTGCTTTTCATAAAGCTTTGTATTTGGATTTTGCTTGTAAGAAGAGTAAAAGTCAATCTCAGGTAAACATTTTACCATCAACTGTATTTTTGTATAATACAAAAGCTCTTCACTACTTTTACCTATATAGGTAGTTTCAACACCCTTATCCTTTAAACCATTTATTAGCTGATATTCAACTACCACCATGCCATTAAGCTCTATATATCTTGGCATATGTATACCTACTTCAGGGTTATTAGCACCCTCAGTTATAGTTCTTTTTGCAATAACTGTCTTTAGGTCATCTGGTATAATTCCTGTATTACTATATTTTTCTATAGGCTGGGAAAACGCTTTTGTAAAATAATCAGATACCAGCTGTTTAACCTTCTTTGTAACGGATGAATTCTCAATCGTTACATTATTGTCTTCACTTGTTTCTGTCTTATCATTTCCACCAAGAAATGACGGCATACTGCAACCTGAACTAAAAATCAGCACTGATGCAATAATTAAAATTAATACTAATCTTACGTTTCTTTTCATAACTCCACCCCGTTTAAGATTTAAATAATTCTACTATTTAAATAATTCTACCAAAATTGAATAAAAATCTTCACTTATATACTGATTTAGAAGAAAATTCAAAGATTTTTCCGGATCTTTGAACCCGCCCAGTTCGAAATTTATAGTAGCAGTGCCGCCTTCAAATACAACAGCTGCAAACTCACCATTATCAAGCATATCTATATTTGATAGATCACTTTCAATAAAAGGCATTCTGTTAACATCAACCGCTGACCCGTCTATATTTCCTGATGCCGAATCATATCCTCTACCGGCAGCGATAATGAATCCATCTAGCCTTCCACCATTAGCCATGATTACCTTACCACGTGAGTAAACAATACCTCTGATAGGCTTATTTATACTTATGGTTGTGTTTGGGTTGTTTATAGCAATAATATAATATTTTGTACTACCAAGTGATTCTATATAGTTGCCTATAGGATAAACCAGGCCACCGGCAGTATTAACCGGAGTAACATTATCCGTAATATCATCATCTAAGATAACAACATTGTTAGTAGTATCGATAGTATTACAATCTGCCAATTTATTGCCAATGTAATCAAAAAATATGCTTGTTCCGTTTGAATCCACCTTTAAAGTGTTATTAATAGTTCCATCCATTTTATTGGTTGTCGAATTATAATTATATGTATATTCTCTCGTAACAAAATCCTCAGTTATCTTCATAAGGGGTTCCTTAATTTTAGGCAAATTTTCATAAACACTTGTATTATACGCATC
Source organism: Pseudobacteroides sp. (assembly GCF_036567765.1). Classification (NCBI taxonomy): domain Bacteria; kingdom Bacillati; phylum Bacillota; class Clostridia; order Eubacteriales; family Oscillospiraceae; genus Pseudobacteroides; species Pseudobacteroides sp. The sequence goes on along the minus strand of NZ_DATCTU010000129.1, from coordinate 44,441 downwards.
AAAGTTTCCACCTAGCACCCACAAATTTCCCCAGCTATTGACCCCACCTAGCGAAGATAAATAGTCTTGCTTTTCTTGTTCACTTAAATAATACAATGAGCTCTCAAATTCAGTTTTTGATTTATTTAATAAATCTGGATCTGCTTTCTTAACCTGAGAATCAGCTTCACTTGCCGTTTTTTTCATAAAATACATATGTCCGTTCGCTGCAATTACACTATTGCAATAGCCTTGAATAAAAGGAGCATCAGTAAAATTAGGTGGTGGAGGATTCCTCCCGAAACGGCCATTTGCCAAATTTTCTACAACAAAAGCATCAAACCAACCTTTTATTTGAGCATTTCCAGTATTTGAATTAAATACTTGAATATAATTGCTATACCCCTTTGCATAACCTAAATCATCTTGCTTTTTGATCCATGAGCTATTAACATCTAAAAAATCGAAGAATTTGGGATTTGTTGCATCCGGCTCAAAGTTTTTATATGTAGCTATTTCATCAACAGGATTCCATGCACATGAAACATCTTCAATCTGTGGAGCTTCGATTTTGTTTACTAAATTACCTGTTGTCGGATCAATCCAAAATGTCCCCCCATTTACCATAACGTTACCATTAATTACTATCTTGGATTTCATAGCAGCTTCTATGGAAGCTTCATCTGGATGATGTATAATGGCACTATTAACAATAGCACTTGAGGCATCATGAAATTGATTATTAGATGCATCACCTCTTGATAAACCATAGTAATTTCTGTTTACAGCTATAACAGAATTAAGTCCATTCATTTCAAGATCATCAAAAGTATATGCGTCCTTATATATCAAAATATTATCACGACTACCAAATATCTGCACACATTGAGCTACTGCATTACTCATTATATCTATCCTGCTGTTATCATCACCTGTAAAATCAGGATTGCCACATCTAATAAAAGCTCTAGCAAATGCATTTCCACTTAAGTTTAAAGTACCACCTTGAGTTGCATAAATACCACCATATGTATTTTGCTCAAACTGAGTTGAATGTTTTGGTGCAGTCCCAACAACCTTAACATCACCATTAATTATCGCATTACTGCCTTTTATGTAAAGATCCCCTACTGCATTAACAGCCGCAGGCCTGAAGTGATTCTTAAAATTATCAATTTCAATAACAACTTGTGAATACACATCCGTAGCTGATGATGTGTTAATTCCCTTTTCATATGTTGATGTTGTTATAAAACCGATAGTAACCTTAATTTTATTTCCATTATTAACATATCCAACTTTAAATAAATCTTTTAATATGCTTTGTGCATTTCGTGACGGCTCAACTTCAATATTAGCACCTATAAATGTTTTTACTTTACTTTTTATGTCAGCAATAACCAGGTCAACATACATATCCGGAGTACTATTATAATGTGCGTTAAATTCTTTGTTGGCTACATAAGTTTTGATACGCTCTATTGCCTTTTCTGCGGCTGAACCGCTGGCCAAATAAGAATAACCTATATTTAATTGGCTTTTACTTACCTTAAGCTGTTGTAACGATAGGTTCAATAAAGGCACTATCATCAATAATAACAGCGTAGTAAGTATTATCACGCTTGGTAAAGCCATTCCCCTATTTTTGTACACTATTTTTATGATGCTCTTCATTTTACTCACCCCACTATCTCAATTATTTCCAAATTGCACCAATAAGCAATTAACTCATATCGATACGTATACCTTGAATCTCTGTACTACTTTAAAATCCGTTCCCTTTTTTTTATATAAAGTTATAATATATTCATTTACACCACTAGAAGTTGGAGCTATATAGTCTACATCGTACTTAAAAATTGCATTTTCAGTACTTGCCTGCCCAACTTTAATATTACTAACATCCGTATTTTTTATATTCACACTATTACCATTTACATCCTCAGCTGCTCCGCCTTTTTTTACAATATCTATTACTTCCTGCTGAACTTGCCTTGCAACAGCATTTATCTCTATTTGGTTTCTCGTAAGTTTATTTATCAAAGCAATATTTGCAAACCCAGCCATTAGAGGAACTGTAATAATTGCCAGTAGTGTTACAGATATAATCAACTCCACTATTGTAAAACCCTTTTTGCTTCTTGTTAGTTTCCCCATAACTTATCACCCTTAATTTATGCTTACTTTTTCTCTTTCACTTTTACCTTTAACAACATTACCTGATCTATCTAGTACCTTTATTCGTCCTCCCGGATCAAAAACATTCAAGTGAAGCTTATTAGAAGAATTATTTGTTATTTTGTAATTAACTCGTATTCTTTCATTTTCTTTTATATCACCAACATCCACTTTCAGATCTGCATTTAAATCTCTATTAGGTATACTTCCTGAAATGGTTTTACTCTTTCCGACAGCATAGGTAATTATCATTGTATATTTATTTTCAGTCAAAGTAAGCTGTACATCTGTTCTGCCGGCAGTTTTATACCTGAAAAAATCGTTATATTTATCTATACCTCTAACAAGAAAGTTCTCTCCAGCAGTAAAATAACCAGTCTCTTCCAATATGAAATCTGGCTCTACAACTTTATTATTTTGTGAAGAAGTACTGCTGTTATTATTTCTAACAGCAGTACTATTATTATTTGTCGTTCCAGTATTAGATGATATGGTAAATATCAGGCCTGAGCTTTCGTCATATTTGTTGTATCTGTTTTTACTTGAGTTAAATAGCTTATTAGCTTCCTCAATATCCTGTGTATATAACTTAATTGTTACTTCGACATCATTAAGAACAGTACCTGCAGTTTGGTTTGGAACAGGCGTCGCTTTCGGAGGGCTTGAAGCATTTTTACTTTCCTTTTTAGATTCTACTTTAAATTGAGATATTTTTATTCTCCTTGATCCACCTTCTATATATGAAAGCAATTCCAAAATTTCATTATATGCAAGTTTTGCTTTGAAATCTATTGCAATAGAATAATATTTTGTTCCTTTTTTAGCATTTGCCGGTGCAGTCACTTCATTTCCAAGCCCAGTATTATCAACTTCCGACTTTACTTGCTCAACATTACTGGTTGGCTTATTGTCACTATCCTTGGTAGGTACTAAAACTTCCTCAGGTTGATTAATCTTAACATCAGTTAATTTGTTACCCACAAGTTTTTGAAGTTTTATCATATAGGTAATAGGATCGTACATATCACTACTATTCGGCACATAATTACCTATTCTTTCACTTACCACGTTTTTTGTCTTAAGTTCACTTTTCTTTTGATCTATATTCTCCAGATCCTTTTCCAAAGCACTCTCTTTCTCTTTTGCTTCTGAAAGTTTGGCATTAACAACATTAATTTCAGGTATATAATTGTTTACGAAAACCAAATAAAATACAAACCCATATAGTATTACCCCTAATATTACAAGAAGTTTTATCTCCTTTTTGCCAATATTCATATTACTTTCCTTCCTTTCTTGCAATATCAAAAGTATATTTGAATTGGTATTTTCCATCTTTTAGTTCAATTGTTGAGTCTGCAACTCTTAAATAATCAACTCTTGATATATATGAAATAAATTCAGTTGCACTCATCGGATCAATTGTAGTTCCTTCGATTATAAGATTTTCATCACCAAATTTTATGGCATCTAGAGTACATCCCTTTGTAAGAGAGTTACTAATATAATTAACTATTTGTCCCACCATAATATTCTTATTGTCTATATCAATAACAATTCCATTTTTTTTGCTGATTTCAGCCTTTATCTTTACAATGTCAGAGTTGACTGCTTTAACTTCGTCAAACTTATTGCTGTCAATATTGTTATTAATAATATCCAGCCTTGTATTTTGCATTATTATATATACTTTAGGCAAAACAAGGGAAACCCCAACCAAAGCTAAAACTGCTATGACAAGAGTAACAACCTTTACAGTAGAAACTCCAGATTTTTCTGATTTCACCGGTTCCTGTGGTGTTCTAATGTCATCAGGTAACAAATTTATATCCTTCACACTATTTCCCCCTTACAATTCTATTGTATTTCTTTATATCTAACAGAAAACTCTGTAATTATCGGTTTTGTAAAATTCCTGTTTTTAATTTTTTTATTGGTCTCAACGGGCTTGATGGTCAACAAAATATAACCTTTATCAAAAACCTTTGCCCCGGTATGGGTTTCAGTGTAACTTAAACTATCAATTTGTTTATCAAAACTAGATTTTGATACATCAATATTCCTTGCAACAATTGTACTTCCGACCTTTATGGTGCTGTCAGTACTGTCAAATTTCCAAGTCTTATCGCTTTTTCCTGAAAATTTCAAAGTAATCTCCTTTCCATCTGGATTAAAGATTATCGTCTTTGCACTTTCAATATCTTTCCTAATTAGATGAGTCACATTGGATATCATATTTTCCTGTTCTATAAACCTATAGTTTGACTTATACGAGTCAAAACCATGCATCAACATGGTAGATACCATAGGGAGAACCATCCCCAGCAAGGCAACATAAAGCAAAACCTCAATAAGTGAAATGCCCTTTTTGTTTTTTAAAATAAACCTCAAGTTCATATTATATCACCTTTTTAAATTATCACCCTGGTATAACCAGGGTGATAATTATTTATATTTTTATTATGGAGTAACATCTATAGCATTACTAACTATTGTTTTATCAACTGTAACAGTAACAACCTGATTAGCTGAATCAACTTTTACATTTAAGAAAGCACCTTTTGCACTTAGCTTTGCTTTATCCGCATTTAAATAAGGACCATAGGTTTCAGCTGTACCATCACCATCTGCATCATAATCTATTGTATCTGCTAATGCTGTAACAATAGCATCGAATCCTGCTGACTCACCACCTATTCCGCTCAAATCTGAATCATCAGTTTCAGCTATGTAAGTCTGAATAGCAGTCTGTAAATAACTTGCAGCACCCTGATCTGATTTATCCTTCTGTTTGTTTAAAACACCACCAAATAAGTTTATACTGATTGCAGCAAGGATTGCCAGTATAGCAACAACTATCAATAACTCGATTAATGAAAAACCTTTTTTACTCTTTAACATTTTTTTCATAACTTTTCCCCCTCTGATTTTTGTTGGATTAATTTTTTTACTTTGCCCTTCCGATAAACCATTAAGCATTGTTTATCGTCCACCCCCCTTCATTTTGGTTTATTTATGGACACTTTATTTGATCCCTTTTTTATTCGATGTTCTGATATATAGAAAGCATTGGATACAGAACACTTAATACTATAAATCCAACTAGCACTGCCAACACCATTATAATAGCTGGGTTGATAAAATCAGTCATCATTTTCAATGAAACTTCAACCTCTTCGTCATAGAAATCAGCACATTTATTTAATGAAAAATCCAGATCTCCCGATTCTTCCCCTACTTTAATCATAGACATGACCATGGGCGGGAAAAACTTCATTGACGCAAGAGGCTGGCTAAGACCTCTTCCCTTCTTTATTTCAGAAATAACTTCGTCAAATGCTTCCGAAATTGCTGCATTACCTATAACATTCTGTACAACTTCCATCGACTGTATAAGCATTACCCCACTTGCTATTAGGGTACCTAGTGTTCTTGTGAATCTGGCAGTTATTGTATTCTTAACAACAATCTTTATTACTGGAAGCCTTATTGCGAGACTTCCAAAAAACCTTTTTCCGTTTTTGGTTTTTGAATATGATCTTAAAAAGAAGACTGTGCCTCCAATTGCAAGAAATACCGCCCACCAAAACATCTTGAAGAAACCGCTTACAGCGATTAGTATCTTAGTAAATATAGGCATCTCAACACCAAAATCACCTAATGCTGATGTGAAGGAAGGAACAACGAATGCCATAAGGATTATTACAACTATTACTGCTATTGAAACCACTATGATAGGATAAGTCATTGCACTCTTTATTTTTTGATTTAACTTGTACTGCTTTTCCATCTGCTCCGCCAGCCTGTTAAAAACCTTGTCCAACTGACCGCTGACTTCACCGGCTTCTACCATTGTTACAAATAATCCGGGAAATATGTCGGTTTGTTTTTTCATTGAAGCCGACAGCGAAATACCCTTTTTTATATCATCACCTATATCTGTTATAACCCTCTTTAATGTAGGGTTGGTTGTTTGCTCCTTTAAGATATCCAAACATGCTGCTATTGGTATCCCTGCTTCAAGTATAATAGCAAACTGTCTTGAAAAAATCGATAAATCCTTTATTGTAACTCTCTTTTGAAATATCTTTATCTGCGATATATCTGTAAAAGCGTTTTTTTCCTTGATCTCGACTACTGAGTAGCCTCTTTCAATAAGCATTGCGGAAAGGTCTGACTCTCTTTCAACCTTGGCCTCACCTGTGAAAATCTTACCTGATTCATTTTTGACCCGATAAGTATATAACGGCATTTATTGAACCCCCAAACTGATTTCTTATTTATAATGCTATACCTATGGCGTTTATAAGGTAATTTATCTTTTCAATGTTTAGCTCCGGTGCAAATTCAATTCCTCTGACATCAACATAGTTTATTGGATAAGTAGGTACGCCGAAGGCTTCTTCAAAATACTCCCTTATTCCTTTAAGCTTTGAACCGCCTCCTACGAGAAATATCTTGCTTATTTGTTCTCCACCGCATCTATCTATGTAAAAATTAAAGCACATTTTTATATTCTTTGTTATTTCACCGATTACTTTTTTGGAACATTCACTACACTGCCATTCAAGATCGTTATTTGGATCTCTGTAAGCTACCATTCCATACATCTTTTTGTATCTTTCTGCCTTTTCAGTATCACGACTGTCTAAAGTGAGTTGTTCCATAATAACCTGATCTATATTACTGCTACCTAAGAGCACAACCCTATTAAATTCGGGAATTTTGTTTTTAAGAATATTCACTATTGTGGTTTCCGATCCTAAATCAATAACCGCCACTGTATTGGTAGATGTCTTTGGAAACCTCTGTTTTCTTGATAATATATCAGTTTCTTTAAACTCTATATCCTTTTGGAAAAATTTCGATATGCTGTTCGCCGGAATATCAACTGAGACCGGCTTCAACTTAAGCTCCTTTAGTATCTCTATGTAACTGTTTATTATATTTTTAGCTACAGCTGTTACAAATACTCTCATTTTCTCCTTGCCGCCGTCATTAACAATGTCCAGCAACTTATAACCCACACGGTGCTCATCAAAATTTATCGGAAGAAAATTGTGAATTTCAGACCATACCTTTTTGTCAACTTCCTTTTCTTCAACCTTATCAACCATTATTATTCTGGTAATAATATTTGTACCTGATACAACTATCTTAGCTTCTTTAGCACTTAGATCATGCTCATCAATGACTCTCTTAATCTCAGAAACAACTCTTGCCTTATCTTTAATTGCCCCATTCTTAATACACCCCTTTGGGGTATCTCCTATACCATAGTTGATTACAATTAAATCATTATTTTTCTTTTTTCTGAGCTGAATTATTTTTATGTACCGGAACCCTATGTCAATGGTCATAAAATCACTTGAGAAAAATTGCAATGCCATCTTATGCACCTCATTATAAAAATCAGATTTAGAAGAGCTTTGGTATTAATACTATATGCTATAACTAAAATTATATCATAGTAACTTATATTATATCATGATTTATCTTAAAAAGCCATCTAAACCCACCAAATTCGAAATAATTATGTAGAGAGCAGTTTTTTCAAATTATCTATATCAAGTGCATATTGACAAGCACTTTCAAAGTCTATCAGCTTTGATCTATAAAGGTTTGCAACACATGAGTCCATTGAGTGCATTCCAAACTGGGAACCTGTATGTATACAGGTATTAATCTGCGGAGTACGGGACTCACGTATCAGATTGGCTATTGCTGGTGTCCATATCATGACTTCAGTTGCTAATAATCTTCCTCTTCCATCAGCTCTTTTTATGAGCTGCTGTGAAATAATTCCCATAAGAACAGTTGAAAGCTGGCTTCTTACCTGAGACTGCTGATATGGAGGAAATACGTCAATAATTCTGTCAATTGTTTTTGCAGAGCCTACCGTATGTAATGTTGACAGTACAAGGTGACCTGTTTCTGCTGCAGTAAGTGCTGTAGATATTGTTTCTTGGTCACGCATCTCTCCTATGAGTATTACGTCAGGGTCTTCTCTTAATACAGCCCTCATGGCATTTGAATAAGTCTTTGTATCACCGCCGATTTCTCTTTGGTTGATAATACTTCTGTTATGTTTATGTAAAAACTCTATGGGATCCTCTATTGTAATAATGTGACATTTTTTCCTATTATTGATATAATCTATCATTGCTGCAAGTGTAGTAGACTTACCGCTTCCTGTAGGCCCTGTCAGAAGGACCAGACCTCTTTGCTTCATCGCCAGCTCGGCAGTTATTTCAGGCAAACCCAGGTCTTCAATTTTAGGTATTTCAGTAGGAATTGTTCTCGCTGCTATTGCATAACTTCCTCTTTGCCTGAATATATTTATTCTGAATCTTGCTATACCAGGAAGAGAATATGATGCATCAACCTCTCCTGTCTCAACCAGATTGTTAAACAAATCACTTGAAAGGCATTGCTTAGCCATTCTTTCGCAGTCTTGAGCCGTCAATACAGGCTCATTTAAATATATAAGATCCCCATGTATTCTTATAACCGGTGATACTCCGGTACATAAGTGAAGGTCAGATGCATTATTTATAACTGTCTGCTGTAGCAAATAATTCAGATTCATCTTTTCATCCTCACATTCTACTCTTTAGAATAAGTAACACGGAACATTTCTTCCACTGTTGTAACTCCTGATATAACAAGCCTTGCACAGTTAGCCCTCAATGTTTTCATACCATTTTTAATAGCTGCAGCTTTAATTGTATCGGATGTTACATTCTTTGCAATAAGATCTCTTATCTCATTACTTATCGTCATTATTTCATATATCGCAATTCTGCCTCTATAACCTGTGTTATTGCAATTTGGGCATCCCTTTTTGTTATAAATCTTTACTTCTTCATTTTCATCTACTTCCAAAGCATGCTTTTCAGCTAATGTAGGAGTGCACTCCTCCTTGCATTTAGGACATAATCTTCTGACAAGTCTCTGTGCTATGATACCTACAACAGAAGATGATGCAAGGAACGGCTCTATTCCCATATCTATCAGTCTTGTTACAGTACTAGGTGCATCATTGGTATGTAGTGTGCTTAAAACAAGATGGCCTGTTATAGCTGCTCTAATTGCAATTTCGGCTGTTTCGCCATCACGAATCTCTCCAACCATAATAATGTCCGGGTCCTGTCTTAAGAAAGATCTTAAAGCTGCTGCAAAAGTAAGACCTGCTTTAACATTAACCTGAACCTGATTAACACCTCTAACGGTTGATTCCACCGGGTCCTCTACAGTCATTATGTTAACATTCGGTTTGCACAGCTCCTTTAATGCGGTATATAATGTAGTGGATTTACCACTTCCAGTAGGTCCTGTAACAAGTACAACACCATGCGGATGGGATAAAATGCTGTCGAACTTCTCCAAGTCATCTTCAAAAAATCCGAGATCTTTTTTAGATACGTTGAATCCCTCTTTATCTGCAATTCTTATAACTATCTTTTCACCAAACATGGTGGGGAGTACAGATACACGCATGTCATATGCAGAATTATCTATTTTCATTGAAATTCTACCGTCCTGGGGAACACGTTTTTCCGCAATGTTGAGGCCGCTAATGATTTTTATCCTGGCAACAAGGGACGGGAGAACCTTTTTATCGTATTTCATGATCTCTATAAGCTGACCGTCAACCCTGAACCTTATCATAACACAATCCTCATAAGGCTCTATATGTATATCACTGGCATGGCTTGCAACAGCTTTATTAAACACGATATTAACCATACGCACAATTGGTGCATTGTCTACATCACTTATTTCAATGATGTCATCTTCTTCCTTTGCTTCTTCGTTTATTTCTACGTTTATTTCTTCATTTACCTTTTTTATCTCTTCTTCCAAATCAATGGCAACTTTTTGCTGCTCTTTGGGATCTTCCTTTTTAGCTGCAGCTGCCACTACTTTTGATACTTTTTCATAATGATTGTTTAAAATCGTAACAATCTGATCTTCATCTGCTAGAAGGGGTATTATTTCCATACCTGTAGCAAGTCTAAGATCATCAACTGAGAATATGTTCATTGGGTCGCTCATTGCAACCTTTAAAGTGTTATTTTCCTTTTCAATGGGAACTAATTTATGTCTCCTTGCAATGTTTTCATCTACTGCAGAAACAATATTGCCTGGTATATTAGCATTTTCCAAGTCTACATGAGGAATCCCCATCTGCTTTTCTAGGAATTCGTACAATACTTTCTTCTTTATGTAACCTTCTTTTGCAAGTATTTCCCCAAGTCTCTTCCCTGTTCTTGTTTGAATATCCAAGGCACTATCAAGCTGCCCTTGAGTGATAACACCAGCTCTAACAAGCTGTTTGCCGAGTCTCTCTTTAAATAGCGATGGCTTATATTCACTTTCATCATTTATAAACATGGATCCGGTATTTCCAACCTTGAACTGACTATCCGGAGAAAAAGACGGTTCATTTGAAATCATTCCGGAACCGGAATCTTCTATTTTATCAGAACTGCCATTATCATATTTTACATCTGATATGGAACTTGTATCTTCAATTTCACTTTCTAACTTAAAATCGGATGCTGCCTGAACTTCATTACTTGTATTATTATCAAATGAAGGATTATTCAAATCCATGTCATCATCAAAATTATATTCTATTTTTTCATCTGTCATAAAACTATTTTGATACTGCATAAAACCGTCGTAATCATGATTGTTCGGTATTTGAGAAGCAGCTGTCTCAGCATTTGTCTTCTCATAAGAAATGTTCGCCAAATCCTGTTGAGTATCATTTGCTTGATTATCATCCTGGCTGATATTATTATTTACACTTTTAGCAAATATTTTAGAAATAAGATTTTCTATATGTTTTGCGTCTGCAAAAACAGGCTTAATATCAAGGCCCGTTGTAAGCCTAACATCATCCGTAGCAAATATATCCGTAGGATCTTTCATCGCAACAATAAGGGTATCACCGTTTCTTTCAATAGGTATCATGCAATATCTAGATGCCATATTTTCACCAATGAGAGTAGGGATGCTGTAATCGCTGAAATCAAATTTTGAAAGATCTACAAATTCCATTTCCATCATTGATGCACTAGCATTTACCAAATCACTTTGAGTGACTAATTGGAGCTCTAGAAGTATATCTTCAATTTTTTTACCTGTTTCTCTCTGAATACCCCAGACTTTTTTAAGCTGTTCAATATTCAAAAGGCCTTTTTCCAAGAGAATCTCATCGACACTCATTTTGCTCTTATCAATCATGTCAGACCTCCCCAAATAATCACTAATAATCTATTAAATGAAACATTGCTTCCACAGAACCTACAGCTTTTATATTACTCACAAAATAGTAAGTATATAGTAAATATCAGCACTTGCAATATTGATTTATTCTAAACCCTATTAATGGAAACCAACTCAGACTGGCTAGAAAGCATTCTAGTCATTAACTCCTAGCAAGTTTACTATTTCCCTAAAAATATAAATCAAATATTCAAATTGTTATTAAACTAATTTATTTAAATTACACTTGTGACAATAAGGCATTTATATTAAAACCTATTAACAATTGCTTTATTTACAATAAAAAATAGCTGTTAATACAATTTAAATTAGCAAATTCATAAGAATAAGCCATACTTATACATTTAGAAAATATTTAGCAGGAGCATTATATACTTTTAGCAAATATTATTAATTAGAACTGCATTGATTTATCTTTATAATATGTAGATTATTATTACATAAAAATTTTAAACAATCAACCTTTTTATGAATATTGTTACTATTTTGGAAATCACCTTTCAGGTGCTAACCAAGTCTAATCGTTTGGGTATGTTCCTTTTTAACCGCCGAGGATCTTCCATCCTGTTATTATGTACCTGAATATCTTTACTGCTTTTATATTTTTATTTTATGCTTCAATAAATGATAAAATTACATAATTATTATTTTACATCCAATCTCATAACCTGCTGTTTAAAGGAATCTTGTAACTTGTTATATATTTATTATAAATAAGTATTTAAAATTTTACAACCACTTTTGTATGATAATTCTTTTGATTTCATGATATATCTTTTTAAATATAAATTTTTTCTAAATAATATTAAATAATTTTAAACAATTCATCGGTTTCTGGTTCATCAATAATCTCAATTCCGTTCCGCCCATATAACACCCGATTTGTCCCATGAGTTACCTTGCCTATTAGTGCCGCATTAACCCCATTTTTATTTAATTCACCGATAAGTGCTAACCCATCAGCACACGTAATAAGTAAACTTCCACTTGAAATAAGCTTAAGAGGATTAATATTAAGAATATTACAAATTAGAGAAGTTTCATCCTCAACAGGTATCATCTCTTCATAAACTTCCATACCGACACGCGACGCCTCACCAATCTCCCAAAGTGCTCCCAATATACCACCCTCAGTGACATCATGCATGGAATTAACCCCGAATCTTCCTGCAATTACACCTTCCTTAACAACACTTATTCTTTTGACAAAATCCTTCGCTTTATCAATTTTATCCTTTGACATTCTTTCACGAAGGAGTTTCTCATAATCCGATGCAATTATAGCCGTTCCTTCGATACCTGCCGACTTAGTCATTACAATATCATCACCCGGTTTAGCACCTGATGTTGTTACCAGCTTATCCTTAAGTATTTTAGCAACTGCAGTACTAATAATTACAACCTGGTTTACAGCTGCAGTAATTTCAGTATGTCCGCCTATAATATCCACATTGAGCACAGTTGCAGTATCGCAAATTGATGTCATTATTGTTTCTATATCTTTCTCAGTAGTTCTTGGAGGTGCAAGTAATGTTATGAGAAGTCCTAGGGGTTCAGCTCCAGATGATGCAATATCATTGCACGCAACATTTACAGCTATGTTTCCCACCTGATTTACGGCTCCTGTTATAGGGTCAGTTGTAAGAACACAGGCGTATTCCCCAAAATCAACTGCACAGCAATCTTCCCCTATTCCAGGCCTCAAGAGTATTTCTTTTCTATTATTATTTAATTTACCCAATACAATTTCCTTTAATATACTGTTTGGTATTTTTCCTATATCCATTTTTCCCACCCTAACTTTAAAATATCTCTTTAGTATAGTTTACCGAATATACCGAACTCATCAAACGGTCCATATTCTTCACGCACAGCAATTTTGCCTACTTTAACCTTGGCTTTAACAGGAGCATATACATCCTCAGATATTTTTTCTCTATTTATAAGCTCCCCATCTGCCCCGTAGGTTTCCCTGTAAAGCAACACCTTATAGCCGCTCTTGGGCTGACGAATTATTTCACGCTCATTTACAAACATTTCATCAGAGTATTCCACTTCTTCACCCTGTGGTTCATATTTCTCTACAACTTGAGATTTTAACACCACTCTCTTGCCCTTTTCCTTATTCTTTCCAAGGATGAAAACCTTAAGTTCATTTCCTTGCACCCTGGAAAACAAAGCAATTGGATAGTCGTTACTGTTCCTGAATCTAAAATCTATATAATTTTCCGCTATTGTGGCATCCCGACCCATATCAATATAACCTAATGGCATAGAATGATGGACCCTTTCCAATACCTTAAGCTTGGAAAGTAAAACTGCATTGTAAAGCGTAGTCGTTACCTGACATACTCCGCCGCCAGTACCCTTTACAAGTTCATTCTTAAAAATAACAGGTGCCTCTTTATATCCATTTGCAGTTGTTCTAGGGCCTAAGGACTCATTCATGGAAAAATCCTGACCGGGCATTAACAGTATATCATTTATTTTACTGCATGCAAGTTTTATATTGTAGCTTCTGTTAGCATCCTCGGGATTAAATCTAGTAGAAAAACTTCCCATAACATCTTTAATGTCATTTATATCGGTTTCCCATACTTGAGGTTCCACCTCCTCGACAATCAGATCAATAGATGTAAAGTTTTTTTGTTCAAGATTGGAAGCCCAGACATCCAAATTTTTATTTAAATCAAGCTTTTTACCCATTTCATGCTTTAGAATTGTAATTTCCCCATTCTCAAACTTAACAACTGCATTCTTTTCCTGTCTGTCGACCTCTTTTTTGATATTCCCCAAAATGTTAATCATTGCACTTTTGTCATAGCTAACACGTAAAAAAATCTGCTCTTTTTTAAACCTGGTTTTCACTATGCTATATAACCTGCTGAAGATATTTCCTTTTCTTCCGATACTGTACGCTTCTTCAATTGCACCTTTAATCATATAACTTATACCAATATCTGCAAATCCATATTCCCATACATTGTCACCAAATGCCAACACTACCTTTTTAGTCGGATTCATTTTATCTACAGCTACCTCTAAACGTTGGTGGGCAGTATTGTAATCAAGGCGTGATACATCAATCCCCTCAATGGAAATACCCGAGTGTATTCTCCTGTCTTTCAGAACAACTGCCGAAAATATGAAAATACATACTGTTATAGTAGAAACAATCAATAAAATAACTTTTTTTCTATTCCAATTATTTTTCAGCATTCTCCATATCCTGTTTTTATTAAACCTCCTTATTATAAATATTCATATTAATACCATTTATACTGTAATTCTGATTATTTCTGTATTTCCTATAGCTTTTTTAATCAAATCTTCTATATTTAAAAGCTCTTCCGACTTTAATATTTTTTCCAGTTTTGGTTTAGTCTTCGGATGTTTTGCTACAAATACCGTACAACAATCTTCATAAGGAAGTATAGATGTCTCAAAAGTCCCAATCTTCCTTGCTCTATCAATTACTTCATTCTTATCCATTCCAATTAAAGGTCTGAACACAGGCATGTCCACAACGATGTTCGTAACAGCAAGACTCTGGATAGTCTGACTTGCTACCTGCCCAACGCTTTCACCTGTAATCAATGCCATGGCACCGGTTGACTGTGCTATTTTTTCAGCAATCTCCATCATGACTCTTCTCATAATTATAGTCAACTCATCCTCAGGGCATTTACCATTTATTTCCAGCTGTATATCGGTAAAAGGTACGACATGGAGCTTTATTTGCCCACAGTATGAAGCCAATATTTTTGCCAGCTCAATTACCTTATCCTTAGCCCTCTCGCTGGTATACGGATAGCTGTAAAAATGGACCGCTTCTATCTCGACGCCTCGCTTTGCAATCATCCAACCTGCAACGGGGCTGTCGATCCCTCCAGAAAGCAGCAGCATTGCCTTACCGTTTGTACCTATAGGCATACCTCCATTAGCAGGAATTATCTCTGAATATATGTATGTAAATTCCCGAACCTCAATATAAAAAATGAAATCAGGATTATTTACATCAACCCTTAAATGCTGATTATTTTCCCAAATATGGCCACCAAGCTCTCTGCTGATTTCAGGTGACTGCATTGGAAACTTTTTATTCCCCCTCTTTGCTTCTACCTTAAAGGAACTATAGCCTTTTTTCTCCAGAAGGTCTCTTACCATTTCAAGGGAACGCTCTTTAATAACATCAAAGTCCGATTCAATCTTTAGTACCGGACTTACTGAAACAATTCCAAATACCTTGGTAAGTCTATCTATAGCTTCACCATAGTTATATTCATCTTCCAGAGGCTCAACATATATTCTGGCTTGGGATCTTATAACCGCTATTTTACCTAAGCTTCCAATTGATTTTTTTATATTGTTTACAAGCTTTTCTTCAAAAGCTGGCCTGTTTAAGCCCTTTAAAATTATTTCCCCAACTCTTACCAATATAACTTTTTTCATTTTATCCTCCGACTTTATGTTTTGCATAAATAGATTTTAATATACTTCCAAACAATTTTAACACAATATCTCTATAATGAAAAAATAATATTTCTAATAAAATTAATATTTTTTATTAAAATTTGATATTTTTTTGGCTTTTTTTAAAAAGAACTATTGTTAACCCGACTTTACAATACTATAATATAAATATAGCTATGTTTACAGCTTGATTTAAGTAAATAGATTTATGCGTCCATAATGAATGTAAAATTTGAAAATACTATTTGCTATTTTAATTTCTTTTTGTATAATATAATTTGATTTACCAAAACAGTACAAGATCCCTTGCGATTTTGTCAATTGTGACAATTAATAATTTCTGGAGTGATTACATGGGTCATTTAAGTAATTTGATTAAAACCAGAAGGCAAAGTGCCGGTTTCTCACTTAGAGAATTCTCAGAAAAATGCGGCCTGAGCCATACCTACATCAAAAATCTCGAAGAAACAGATCCAAGAACAGGCAAGGAGATTGTTCCTACCGTAGAGTCATTGGATAAGATAGCACGTGCCTTAAATATGACTCTGGAAGAACTGTTAAAAGAGATCGGCTATATTAAGAAGGATACTAGCATAAAGTTTGAGGGTTCAAACCTTAAAATGATCAGAGGTAGTAAGTCATACAAGGATATTACCGATGATATTTTCTCAAAAACCAATAGGAAAATAGACCCTTCAATTTACGAGGACATTGAAAAGGGAAATGACGAAAATCCTTCCCCTATATTGGTTGATATTTTAGCTAACTATATCGGTGTTGACAGATCATTCTTTTATCGCAGGAATAACTCCGATGATTTAAGGAGAGCACAGCTCAGTGAACCTTATCGTATTTATGATGATCGTAAAAAAGGACCTTTGGATCACATAAAAAACGAAGAATTGAAGGAGTTCATAGGCAACCCTGAAAACGTGGACTATTTGCTTCTTGCCAAAGAACTTAAAAGCAAGAAGATAAAGGTTAAGTTTATACGAGATATGATATTTGATGACTAGAAAGTTTTGATTACTTTTAAGACCGGCTAATCGACCGGTCTTATTGTTTTTACCCCTACCTTTTGTCTTTTTTATCCAACAAATCAATTACATGCTCAGTCTTTTCTTCCATGAGGAGTTGTTTTATTGTATCAAGCTCAGCTTCACGCTTTTTCTGGTTAATCCGAATCTTCTTTTTCATTTTTATAGCGGCCATTATAAGCCACGCTAGAAATGCAATGGTTATAACAAAAACAGAAAGCACTATTTTTGTTTTTAAACTGATACCGCCAGTGCCAGTATTGCTTGCCATATGGGTTTCAACATCTTCTCCCGGTACTTTAACAGTTGGTTTAGCATCTTCGGTACTCATAACACTGCTTCTTCCTGTAGCTTCAACCGGGTCTTCAATCACTTCCTTAGAAGGTACTACACCGATCTCCATATTGGTTGGCATATTGGTCGGAATATCTGTAGGAGATATTACGGCTGATTGAACTGCAACAGGCAGTGCATCTGCAATAGGACTCTGTTCCGAAAGCTTTCTTATTATGTTATATGCTTTTATGTGATATGTATAGGAATCTTGAGGCTTTAACCCCGTATCTTTAAACTTGCAAGCCGATGTGGTATTAATAAGCTTGTTATTTCTATAAACATTATAAAGTACACTTCCAGTAGCATCCTTTGTGCTTGACCATTCCAGAACTGCATAATTTTCTTTTCTCTCAGTTACCTTAAGATGGGAAGGTGCCGCAGGCGGATAATCACAATATCTCTGGTCTGCCCAAAACTCAATCTCAGAAATATTGGGAGACTGCTTGGAGTCTACTCTCTTGGTGTAAAATCTCCAATATCTTTGCTTTATCGGAATGGATAGGATAATGTCCTCCCAATTTTCAAATCCAAGATCTCTTCCTTTTCCGTACACCAGCTTATAAGTACCTGATTTTGTGTTTAGGTCTCCGATAGAATCGGCAGCTTCCAAAACAAGCCTGTCCGTCTCCTCAACCCCTCTCTCCTTTCCAACAAAAAACCTTATTCTATTTATGATAACCGATAAATTCCCCATATCAACAATAATATTAGACGGGTTGTTACCTTTAAAATATGTAGCTGGATTCTCATCTAAAGTGCTATCTACATTATTATTTATAGAATTATCCGCTTGAACTTTTATGGAATCTGATTTTACAAAACTCATCATATCCAATTTTATTCCCTGATAGTAAGACCATAATTGCAATTCAGGTATCGGTATGAAATCATCTCCTCTGGATTTCTGTATGGTGAACTTCCATATCTTTCTTGTAAGAGGCGACATTAACTCCATTTCATCCCAAATGGCATCAATTGTAGTATTCTTTTTTGACACCGCCAGTCTATAAGAATCGGTTTTGTTATCCAAATCAACCTGACTGTCTGCACACTCAAGCCACCAATAAAAAACCGTATCATAATAGCCTGGCTGGCCTAATGATACCTTAGCACTACTTATTTCAACTTTTTGAGGAAACTCAATCTGGACCCAGGCCGGATTGACCTTTGCTGTAAGTGCAAGTGTATTTATATCTCCATCAAAACAGTTTCTTGCCGTTCCTTCATCAATAGGGCATGAAGTAATACGTGCTCCTCCAAGCTCCGGCATATACGGAAATCCCGCACTATGAGCACATATTGAATTTAAATATATAATAAACACAATACATATTGATAATTTTAGAAGAGTACCAATTTTTTTCATATATCACCTTGATAAAAATTAAATTGTCAATTATTCAAAATATTTACCCAATTATACCTAAAATAGTAGCTAAATCGCAATTATATGAGCAATTTAATAATACTATAATTATTTACCAAAGTAAATACAGCAGGTTATACTCTCTATTCAACTCTTATAAGTTTTTTTGCAAGAGCACATCAATCCACTTTCATAAATTACGTCCGTTTTTGTATCAAAACTATTGTACCCGCCAAATTTACGTGCTATAATGAATTAACCGATAGTTTTATTTGCAATACAGATATACAAAAGTTGCAAATTTGACAAAAAGACAGAATTAGCAACATTACCTTTAATATCATTATAATTAAGGCTATTTCATAACTCTTGTAATGTTATTATTTACTTTATATTTTATTAAAGTAAATTTTCAATATTAATAAATTTAGAAAGGTTGCTTTAGGATGATTAGAGAAAATGGTTTACCTCCAAAGCAGGGTTTATATGACCCTCTGTATGAAAAAGATGCTTGTGGTATTGGATTTGTAGTAAATGTTAAGGGCAAAAGATCCAACAAAATTGTTGGTCAGGCTCTGACTATACTCAATAACCTGACACATCGTGGTGGCTCAGGTTCCGAACCTAATACTGGCGACGGGGCTGGTATTTTGATACAGATACCTCATACCTTTTTAAAAAACGAACTCTTAAAAACAAACGTACACCTGCCTGATTATGGCAGTTATGGTGTCGGTATGGTTTTCCTGCCGCCTGATGCCAGTCAGCGTAATATGTGCGAGAAGAAAATGGAAGAAATAATTAAGGCTGAAGGGCAGACTCTGTTAGGATGGAGAACAGTTCCAACTGATGATTCTACCTTAGGAAGTTCTGCAAAAGCATGTATGCCTTTTATACGTCAGGTTTTTATAGGTAAAAGCTCCGATTTGAAGGATGACCTGGCCTTCGAAAGAAAGCTCTATGTGATAAGAAAACTTGCAGAAAAAAGTATAAGATACGCTGAAAAAGACAAAAACGAATTTTTCTATATGGCAAGCTTATCCTGCCGAACTATTGTTTATAAGGGTATGCTTACTGCACAGCAGGTTGGAGAGTTTTACAAAGATTTAAGCAACGACAGCGTGGATACTGCCATGGCTCTTGTTCACTCTCGTTACAGCACAAATACATTCCCTAGCTGGGAAAGAGCTCACCCAAACCGTTACATCATGCATAACGGAGAAATAAATACATTAAGAGGAAACGTCAACTGGATGCATGCTAGACAGTCGGTAGTAAAAACCGATAAATTCGGTGATGACATTTCTAAAATATTCCCTATAGTTAATGAGGACGGCAGTGACTCAGCAATCTTTGACAACTGTCTGGAGTTCCTTACGCTTTCAGGTCGCTCAATTCCCCATGCTGTAATGATGATGATACCTGAACCATGGTCAAAAAATGAAAGCATGGATGATAAGAAAAAAGCTTTTTATGAATACCATTCCTGCCTTATTGAGCCTTGGGACGGTCCTGCTGCCATCTCCTTTACTGACGGTAAAATGGTAGGTGCTGTACTGGATAGAAATGGCTTAAGACCTGCAAGATATTATATAACTAAAGATGATATGGTAATTTTATCTTCCGAAGTTGGCGTTCTGGAAATTCCCCCGGAAAATGTACTTGCTAAGGAGCGTCTCCATCCTGGAAGGATGCTCCTTATTGATATGGAAGCCGGCAAAATAATAAACGATGCTGAATTGAAAGAAAAAATAGTTAATGAAAAACCATACAGAGAGTGGCTTGACAAAAACCTGATAACACTGGAAAATCTGCCAGAACCTAAGTCAGTTATAGAACCTGATCACAAAACAGTGTTACTACGTCAGAAAGCCTTCGGCTACAGCTACGAAGACCTTCGCTCAGTTCTGCTGCCTATGGCAAAGGATGGTGTTGAGCCTATAGGAGCAATGGGTATTGATACTCCATTGGCTGTATTGTCAGACAAACCGCAGCTTCTATATAATTACTTCAAGCAGTTGTTTGCACAGGTTACAAACCCACCCATTGACGCTCTTCGTGAAGAAATTGTTACAGGTACTGAAACATATATGGGGTCTGAGGGCAATCTGGTAGATCCTACTCCTGAGAGTTGCCATCAGTTAAAGCTCAATACCCCTGTCATTGACAATCACGAGCTGGAAAAGCTGCGTAATATCAGCGAACCCGGGTTTAAAGCAGTTACTCTTCCTATATTGTTTAAGGCTTCCGAGGGTGGCCAGGGCCTTAAGAAGGCTATGGATGTTTTGTTTGGTGAGGCCGACAAAGCCTTTAATGATGGGGCAAATATCCTTATACTCTCAGACAGAGGAGTAAATCAAGACTTAGCACCTATACCTGCACTTTTGGCTGTATCTGGACTCCATCATCACCTTATTCGTCAATGCACAAGAACACAGCTAAGCATAGTTCTTGAGTCAGGTGAGCCTAGAGAAGTCCATCACTTTGCTTTATTATTGGGTTATGGTGCATCAGCAATAAATCCTTACCTTGCATTTGAAACAATTGATGATATGATTGGACAGGGTATGTTAACAGATACAGATCATAAGACAGCCGTTAAAAAGTATATTAAGTCCTCAACAAAGGGCGTTGTCAAAGTACTGTCAAAAATGGGCATATCAACCATCCAGAGCTATCAGGGGGCTCAAATTTTTGAATCAATCGGTATTAAGAAGAAAGTTATAGATGATTATTTTACATGGACTCCTTCAAGAATTGAAGGCATAGGCCTTGACGAAATAGCAACAGAATCAACTCTCCGTCATACAACAGCTTTCTCTGAACGTGCAATCGACGAGGATGTATTAGATAACGAAGGCCAATATCAATGGCGTAAAAATGGCGAGTATCACATGTATAATCCTGAAACAATTTATATACTGCAGAAAGCTTGCCGAAGCGGGGATTATTCATCATTTAAAGAATATTCAAAGCTAATAAACAATCAGAGCCAAAAACTCTGTACTCTAAGGGGATTGATGGAATTTAAGCCTTCAAACAGTCCTATTCCTATAGATGAGGTTGAATCAGTGGAATCTATTTGCAGACGCTTCAAGACCGGTGCCATGTCTTATGGTTCCATAAGCCAAGAAGCCCACGAGGCAATGGCTATTGCCATGAACAGAATAGGCGGCAAGAGCAATACCGGTGAAGGCGGAGAAGATGTTTCAAGGTTTAAGCCTATGGCAAACGGAGACTCCAAATGCAGTGCCATAAAACAAGTTGCATCAGGAAGGTTTGGTGTAACAAGTGAATATCTGGTAAATGCAAAAGAAATTCAAATAAAGATGGCACAAGGTGCAAAACCTGGAGAAGGCGGTCAGCTTCCAGGTCGTAAGGTTTACCCATGGGTTGCCCATACAAGGCACTCAACCCCTGGTGTTGGTCTTATTTCACCTCCGCCCCACCATGATATATATTCTATTGAAGATTTGGCTGAGCTTATTCATGATTTAAAAAATGCCAACGAAGATGCTCGCATAAATGTAAAGCTGGTTTCAGAAGTAGGTGTAGGAACAATTGCAGCAGGTGTTGCAAAGGGCCGTGCTGATGTTATATTAATAAGCGGCTATGATGGCGGTACAGGAGCTTCCCCAAGAACCAGCATAAGACACGCAGGTCTTCCATGGGAGCTTGGACTTGCTGAAGCCAATCAGACATTGCTTCTTAACAACTTAAGAAGCAGGGTAACAGTCGAAACAGACGGTAAACTCATGACAGGCCGTGATGTTGTTATAGCTGCCCTTTTAGGTGCTGAAGAATTTGGATTTGCAACTGCTCCGCTGGTTGTTTTGGGCTGCGTTATGATGAGGGTTTGCAACCTGGATACATGTCCTGTTGGTGTTGCAACCCAAAATCCTGAGCTTAGGAAGAAATTTGCGGGAGATCCACAGCATCTGGTAAACTTCATGACTTTCATAGCACAGGAAATGCGTGAAATAATGGCTCAATTGGGCTTTAGAACAATAAATGAAATGATTGGAAGAACAGACAAACTTGAATTATCAAATGCAGTAGATCACTGGAAGGCAAAGGGCATTGATTATTCCGCAATACTTTATCAACCTGAGGTTCCTGCAGAATACGGACGCTATTGCCAGGTGTCACAGGATCATGAAATTGATAAATCCCTTGATAAACAGGCTCTCTTAGAACTTTGCAAACCTGCTCTTGAAAAGGGTGAAAAGGTTAATGCCACTGTCCCCATCAAAAATATCAATCGTGTTGTTGGAACAATTGTTGGAAGTAAGGTTACAAAAAAATACGGTGGAAACGGTCTTCCTGAAGATACAATAACCCTTAATTTCAAGGGTTCTGCCGGTCAAAGCTTTGGGGCTTTTGTTCCTAAGGGAATGACCATGATACTCGAAGGCGATTCCAACGACTATGTTGGTAAAGGTCTATCCGGAGGCAAACTGATTATTCATCCTCCAAAGGAATCAACTTTTATACCGGAAGAAAATATTATTATCGGTAATGTAGCATTCTACGGTGCTACAAGTGGAGAAGCCTATATAAGAGGCGTAGCAGGCGAGCGTTTCTGTGTTCGCAACAGCGGAGTCCACGCTGTTATAGAAGGCGTAGGAGATCACGGATGCGAATATATGACCGGAGGAAGAGTTGTTGTTCTTGGGCAAACAGGACGTAACTTTGCAGCCGGAATGTCGGGTGGAGTAGCTTATGTATTGGATGTTGACGGTGATTTTGCCTCTACGAGATGCAACCAAGAAATGGTTGAGCTTCAACCTGTTACCGATACCGAAGACATCATTGAGCTTAAAACAATGATACAAAAGCATGTAGAATACACCGGAAGCCAGCATGCCAAGAACATAATGGATGGCTGGAGCAGCTCGCAATCAAAGTTTGTTAAGGTTATTCCAAAGGACTATAAACGTATGATATCCGCAATTAAAAAGGCACAGGAAAGTGGCCTAACAGGCCAAGATGCTCTTATGTCAGCCTTTGAAGCTAATTTCCGTGACACTGCAAGAGTCGGCGGTAATTAAAATCGCAAGAAATCTTGCATATGGCTGAGCAAATAACGAAAGCTTCAACGTTATTTGCGAAAGACAAATGCATATATTTGTAGATTTTAATAATTAAAATCGCAAGATATCTTGACGGTATAATTTTAAGTTGATTATATGGAGGAATTATTATGGGTAAACCTACTGGATTTATGGAATATAAAAGAGAACTACCGCCCGATCGTAGTCCTCTTGAAAGAATAAATGACTGGAATGAGTTTCATCTGCATCTTTCTGAAGAAGCTCAACGCGTTCAGGGTGCAAGATGCATGGATTGCGGAATACCATTTTGTCATACCGGATTACTTTTAAACGGCATGGCTTCTGGATGTCCCACAAACAATCTTATTCCCGAATGGAATGATTTAGTATATAGAGGTCGCTGGAAGGAAGCTGTGGCAAGATTACTGAAAACAAACAACTTCCCTGAGTTCACAGGACGTGTGTGTCCTGCACCATGTGAAGGATCTTGTACTGTTGGTATAAACGACCCGCAGGTTACTATAAAGAATAATGAATGTTCAATTATTGATCGTGCTTTCAAGGAGGGATGGATAGCACCCACTCCTCCTAAAAAACGCACAGGCAAAAAGGTTGCTGTTGTAGGTTCGGGCCCTTCCGGGCTTGCATGTGCAGACCAGCTTAATAAGGCGGGGCATCTTGTTACTGTATTTGAGCGTGCAGACAGAATCGGCGGTCTTTTGATGTATGGTATTCCCAATATGAAGCTTGATAAAAGCGTGGTTCAACGTCGTGTAGATTTAATGGCAGCTGAGGGTATAAATTTTATAACCAATACTGAGGTTGGTGTAAATTACCCAAAAGATAAATTGCTTAAAGAGTTTGATGCAGTTGTTTTGTGCGGCGGCTCAACAAAACCGCGTGACCTCCCTGTTGAAGGGCGTGAATATAAAGGAATCTACTTTGCAATGGAATTTCTGCATGCTAACACCAAAAGCCTTCTTGATTCAAAATTGGAAGATGGTAATTACATCTCTGCCAAGGACAAGAATGTTGTCATAATCGGGGGTGGTGACACAGGTACAGACTGTGTGGGTACTTCAATACGTCATGGCTGCAAGAGTGTGGTTCAATTTGAAATAATGCCTGAACCGCCTAATGAAAGGCAGCCCAATAACCCATGGCCCGAATGGCCCAAGGTATTAAAGGTTGATTATGGACAGGAAGAAGCCATTGCACTTTATGGAAGAGACCCTCGTGAGTACTATATCACAACCAAGAAATTTGTATCTGACGATAATGGCAATGTAAAAGAGGTTCATACCGTAAAGGTAGAATGGAAGAAGGATGACAGCGGCCGCTTTATTCCTGTAGAAATTCCAGGTACCGAAAAGATCTGGCCTGCTGACCTGGTACTCCTTGCAATGGGATTTTTAGGTCCTGAGGACACAGTTTTAAGCTCAATGGGAATTGAGAAGGATCAGCGTTCAAATGCCAAGGCTGAGTACGGTAAGTTCGAAACGAACATCAAAGGAGTATTTACAGCGGGTGATATGAGAAGAGGTCAAAGTCTTGTTGTTTGGGCTATAAATGAAGGCAGAGGTGCCGCTAGAGAATGCGACAAATTCCTTATGGGCTCCACAATGCTCCCATAATTCAAATAAGATATAAGCTGTAACTTGCACAAAATTATATAAAGCCTCACATTTAAGACTTGATTAAACAGTTTTAATTGTGAGGCTTTTATACATGTATTTTATATAACCACTCTATTTCCTTGATTTATTAAATATTTATAAACAAAATATGAAAAAAGTGGCTGTTTCAGCATAAATGGCATAGGTTCAAGCTGCCAATAGCCTCATAATCGCTCAAAACAATATTGTACTAATTTTTCTACTGTTGTATAATATCTAACTAGATAGTATATATTTTTACTGGAAGGTTTAAAATACAAATGATACTACGGGAGTTAATGTGAGGTACATTCTGAAAGATCAGATTTTTACTGGAAAGAGGTAAATTTAATGAACATTGGAATATTCACCGATACATATCACCCGGATGTAAGCGGCGTTGTTACATCAATAGATATGTTGTCAGACGAACTTAAAAAAAGAGGCCATAACGTATATATATTCACAATTTCGAACCCCAATATTACAAAAAAACGCCCTGGTGTATTCAGATTACCAAGCATGGCTTTTATTTTCTATAAATCCAGAAGGGTTGGCTTATTTTATTCCAATAGAGCTGCTAAGGGAGTAAAACGCTTAAAGCTTGATATTATTCATACCCAATCAGAGTTTTCCCTTGGTATTTTCGGTACGATTATGTCTAAGCAGCTTGGAATTCCGTTAATTCATACCTATCATACCCTTTGGAAGGATTATGTACATTACATTTCCAAAAATAAATTTAAAAAAACCACTGATGATATTGTAAAAATACTGAGCAGAAACTTCTGTAACGCTTGTAATACTGTAATTGCCCCCTCTAAGAAGACATATGATATTTTATATGAATATGGGGTAAAAAGCCCTATAAAAATAATACCTACAGGAATTAATCTGGATAGATTCAGTGAAGATAAATATTCCAAAGATGATCTAGCCGCTTTAAAGAAAAGTCTGGGTATGAAAAAAGATGATCCAGTAATGTTGTTTATAGGAAGAGTAGATAAGGAAAAGAGCATAGATATTGCTTTAAGGCAGATGCCTGAAATTTTAAAAAAGCTTCCTGACGTAAAGTTTCTGATTGTAGGAGATGGTCAGGCTTCAGAAGATCTTAAGGCTTTGACAGCCGAGCTTAGTATAGAAAAATCCGTCATCTTTACCGGAGTACAGCCATGGGAAAAAATAGGCATGTTTTACAGGCTTGGAGATGTATTTATAAGCTGCTCCGTTACGGAGACCCAGGGACTTACATTAATAGAGGCAATGGCATCAGATGTACCGATCATAGCTAGATATGATAGAAATATAGACGGTATTATACAGAATAATAAAAACGGTAGAATATTTAAATATGAAAATGAGCTTTCCGATATCATTATGGAAGTGCTGAACGATAAAAAGCTGGCGAGAAGCTATGCCAAGAATGCAAAAAGGACGGTTGAAAGCTTCTCATCCGGAGAGTTCGGTAAAAATGTGGAAACATTATATAATGAAGTTTTAGAAAGCCATAAAAAAGTCAGAAAAAGAGGTTATAATTTCCGCAAGAAATTTAAAAGCCTCAGCATTAAAACACGTAGAAGCGGTGCTTAAAAAAGCATAATATTGCAAAAGGAGATTATCTTATAATGTATTTAATAAACATGCTCTCTTCTGCTGATAAAGTCAAAGGACAGGGAGTCGGTTCTGCTTATACGGAACAGGTTGAGCTGGTACGTAAAGGACTTCAGGACCGTTATAATGTTGTTACCAATAAATTAAAGTTAGCTGATATAATGCATTACCATACATTTGACTTACAGTTTTATTTCCTTTCTTCAATTGCAAAATTTAAAGGAGTTAACGTAGGTTATGTTCATCTCCTTCCTGAAACCGTTGATGGAAGCCTGGAGTTTCCTGCACCGATCAAAAAAATTTTTTATAGGTATATAATTTCATTTTACAAAAAAATGGATTATCTAGTGACAGTTAATCCTTATTTTATAAAGCTTTTAAAAAACTATGGTATTGATGAAAGCAAAATAACTTATATACCTAACTTTGTTTCCATCAAGAATTTTTATTCCCTTAACCCGGATAAAAAACTGGAAACAAGGAAAAAATATGGTATTGGCGAGAATGAATTTGTGGTTTTAGGTGTTGGACAGGTACAGACAAGAAAAGGTGTAATGGATTTTATTGAAACAGCAAAAAAGCTAAATAATATAAAATTTATCTGGGCAGGCGGTTTTTCCTTTGGCAGGATAACCGCAGGTTATAAAGAGTTAAAAAAGATAGTTGATAATCCCCCACCTAATGTGCAGTTTCCAGGTATTTTGGAAAGAGAGCAAATGAATGAGCTATACAACATAGCCAATATTCTCTTTCTTCCATCTTACAGCGAATTGTTTCCTATGACAATACTTGAGGCCTTTAACTGTAAATTACCTATTTTATTGAGGGATCTTGATATTTACCCTGATGTTTTCTTTGATTACTATCAAAAAGGAACTGAAGTAAATGAATTTGTTGATATATTACATAATATGAGCAATAACGTTGACGTCAGAACTCATTGGGAAAATCAATCATGGAAAGGACATCAGTTTTATTCGGAAGAAAACATACTATCAATGTGGGCAAACTTTTACGACAGTGTGAACAGAAAAGAGAAGGAACTAAACCGAAAAGCTGCCCTATAGCACTTTAATCATCAAATCAATTTGCAGAGGTATATTAGTGAAAAAAAACATTTTCAATCTCATAATAATTATAGTATCACTGGCAGTTCCGTTTGTTCTGGTTTTTTCTACACAGAGCATAGGCAATTTGCTACATCAAATCTCAAGACTTGATACACGCTGGATAATACTTGCTTTTTTATTTATGTTTTTATACTGGTTTTTTGAGGCCTTATCTCTTCATATAATTTCAGTCTTCCATGGTTTCAAGGAAAAAGTCAGTAACTCTTTTTCCTACACAATGGTAGGTCAGTTTTTTAACTCGATAACCCCTTTTCAATCAGGCGGACAGCCGGCTCAGGTTGTTTATATGATGAAGAACGACATAGACTCTGCCAATGCCAGCTCTATAGTAATGCTTAAATTTGTGGCTTTCCAATCAGTACTTACAATATATTCCCTGGTTGTAATTATTTTTACATTTAATGATTTTAACGCCAGAATCCCTTATTTATTGCCTTTTACTGTATTAGGACTGGCAGTTCATGCTTCAATGATTGGAATATCCATGTTGTTCTCTTATAACAGAACACTTACAGAGAAGATACTCAAATTTGTATTTAAAGTATTAAAAAAGATACGAATCATAAAAGGTGACGAAGTTGAAGCTGAAAAAAAGCTTGAGGATTCGCTTTCCAAGTTTCATGATAATGCTTTTCTTTTAAAGAAAAATCCAAAGCTCCTTATCGAGCTGTTTATACTAACCATGATACAGCTATCATTCTTTTTTGCAATCCCCTATCTCATATATAGAGGCTTTGGAACTGACTCATCCAGCTTCTTTGAACTTTTTGCAGCAGCAGTGTTTATTGCTACAGTTATATCAATAATACCCCTTCCCGGTGCTGCAGGTGGGGCCGAGATAAGCTCTTATACATTCTTTCATTTTTTCTTTGAAGGCAATGCAGTCTTCACAGCAATGCTTCTATGGAGAATCATCACATTTTACTCCTGTATAGGTTTCGGGGGTCTTTTCACCGTGATATGTCCGAATAAATCAAAAAAAGAAGCCTCTTAGCCATTGACAATAAGATTATTTGACTCTATAATAATTGTTAACCGCACAAAATATTTTAGTTAACAGTTGGAGGTTTTAAATTGAGTAAAGTTCATAAGATGGTTCTAGTTTCAATGTTTGCTGTTTTGACATGTATAGGTGCATTTATTAAAATTCAGTTGCCTTTGGTGCCTTTTTCATTCCAGATTTTCTTTGTTATTCTTTCTGGACTGCTCCTTGGTTCAAAGCTTGGAATGCTTTCACAGCTAATTTACATAGCCATAGGCCTTGCAGGATTCCCGGTATTTACTGGGGGCGGGGGCTTGAGTTATTTAACAAAGCCTACATTCGGCTATATTATAGGATTTGTTGCAGCTGCTTACATAACCGGCAAAATCAAAGAAATTTTCGATTCAAAAGGAATTACCTTTACTAAGCTCTTTGCATCATCATTTGCAGGCATATTGAGCTGTTATATCTTCGGTGTCGCATACCTGATTTTTTACACAAAGTTCATTATCAGCGGAAATCCAAATCTGACAAGATTATTGCTAGATGGCTTTCTTGTGTTTTTGCCCTGGGATATTATAAAAATTGCAGTTGCAGCCTGGGTATCCAATGAGGTTGTAAAGCGAATCGGTGAATTTAAATTAAGAGGTGCCTGATTTTCTAACAATTTCATACATTAGTATGCCTGCTGCAACAGAAGCATTAAGAGATTCAGCCTTTCCAGGCATTGGGATTTTAACAAGGCAATCAGCTGCTTTTGCCGCCTCATCACTTATTCCATTTGCTTCATTACCAATAATTATAGCTGCATTTTGGCATTCATCCATGCCATAATAATTGATTGTTCCATCTAAGTGTGCCGCATAGACTTTAATTCCTTTGGCTTTAATCAGATTTATGGTACTTATAAAGTTGGGTGATTGGTGTATGGGCAAATGGAATATTGAACCCATAGTTGACCGGAGCACTTTACGGTTATACACATCGACACAGCCCTTGGACAAAATGACTCCTGTCATTCCGGCAGCATCTGCTGTTCTTATTATGGTTCCCATGTTCCCAGGGTCCTGAAGCGACTCTAGCATAACTATTTTATCACTGCCCTTTATTACATCCCATAGTGCAGCATCCTTCTTCCTGATAATGGCTAATATACCTTGAGGAGACTGGGTATCGGATATCTCTTTAAAAACCTTGTCAGATGCAACAAAGTAAGATAGTCCCATGCTATGAATTTCATCCATTATATTTAATGATGATTTATTTTCTAAAAACGTACTGGAAACCACAATCTTGTCTATCAATGCATTCTCTTTTATCGCCTCTTCAACAAACCTTAAACCTTCTGCAATAAAGAGACCTTTATCTTCCCTGTTCTTACGTATTTCCAGTGACTTTATTTCTTTGATTAATGAATTTTGATTGCTTGTTATAATATCCATTAGGGCCCTCAGTTTTTGATTTATATATTAAGGTATGAAATATTACTCTTCTATAATTTCCCTGAACATTAATAAAAGGCTCTTGCGAGCCTATTATTTTAAAGTTTTACACTAACTGCCTTTTTAACTTTTTCTGCTAACTGTGCAAATGCTTCTGCATCGTTTACAGCCATATCTGCAAGAACTTTTCTATTTAAAGAAATTCCTGACTTTTTAATTCCATCCATAAACCTGCTGTAGCTTAATCCATTTACCCTAGCTGCTGCGTTTATTCTTGAAATCCACAACTTTCTAAAGTCTCTTTTCTTTGCCCTTCTATCCCTGTATGCATAAACCAGGGATTTCATAACAGCCTGATTTGCTAACCTAAAGAGCTTGCTTTTTGCTCCAAAATATCCTTTTGCCAGTTTGAGAATCTTTTTATGTCTTGCACGGGTTCTAACCGCACCTTTTACTCTTGACATTGATTAAACCTCCTTCTACTTATACGGAATCAACATTTTAACAGTAGCTGCATTTGCAGGTGATGCAATAGCTGATTTCCTCAAGTTTCTCTTTCTCTTAGTAGTTTTTTTGTTTAAAATATGGCGCTTAAAAGCTTTAGCTCTCTTAACCTTACCGGTTGCAGTCAAACTAAATCTCTTTTTAGAAGAGCTGTGAGTCTTAATCTTAGGCATTTTAATTTTTCCTCCTTAAATCCTATATTACTGCTGCTTTGGGTTTAGTATCATAATCATACTTTTACCTTCAAGCTTAGGCTTTCTTTCAACAGTAGCAACTTCTTCAACCGCTTCAGCAAACTTACCGAGTACTTCTTCGCCTAATGAGGTGTAATTCATTTCTCTGCCTCGGAATTTAACACTGACTTTAACTTTGTCTCCATCTTTCAAGAACTTATAAGCATTCTTCACCTTGAAGTTAAAATCGTGTTCTTCAATTGATGCTGAAACCCGGACTTCCTTAATGCTAATAACCTTTTGATTTTTCCTAGCTTCCTTTTCCTTTTTTGCAAGCTCAAACATATATTTGCCGTAATCCATTATCTTGCAAACAGGCGGAGCAGCTTGAGGAGCAATCTTAACCAAGTCAAGGTTCTTCGAGCTGGCCATTTTCTGAGCTTCTTTTGAAGAAATAATTCCCAGCATAGTACCATCACTATCAATCAGTCTTATTTCCTTATCCCTGATTTCCTCATTTATCATCAATTCTTCTTTGCTAATAACCAAACACCTCCAAAATAGATTCCAAGAACAAATTATACTCGGCAAAACAAATAAAAGCAGATCATAGAGGATCCGCTTTTTTAGCTAAGTTAGACTTACCGATTAACTTTCACTATTAACCTTACAAATAAAATCCGTAAGGTGAGAAGCGGATAACTTCTTCTTTATTTTCCTAGACAATGATACCAAATTCTCCAATGATATGTCAAGTACTTTCTTCGTTTTTATTATATTTTTTTATTTATGTATTTTACAAACCTAAAGTTTATATCATTATGTGTCTTAACTTCACTTTCGTCAACCACTTCCCATGCCTCATTCAAATCAAGATTAACAAAAAACTTATCCGCATCAAATTTACTTTCAACTTTTGTTATATAAGCTTCGGAGCAAAACGGCAGCAACTGCTTGTATACAGATTCTCCGCCTATGACAAACACATCGTTTAGATTGTATTGACTTAAATTATTATTCAAATCAAAAATTGAGCTGCACTTTATGGCACCATTTGGATTAAAGTCCTCGTTCCTGGTGAGCACAATATTTGTCCTTTCCTTTAAGGGCTGTCCTCCAGGCAAAGACTCAAAAGTCTCCCTCCCCATGACCACTATCTTTCCAATGGTAGTTGCCTTAAAGAACCTCATGTCCTCAGGAATTCTGACAAGCAGGTTACCATTACATCCTATACCCCAGTTTGAATCCACGTTTGCAATAGCCTTCATAAGATCACCTTTTTAAATATGATATAATTGTTTTATGTTAACCTAATATAAATTTACTGTAAATAGTTTATCTCAGTAAATTTATATTGCAACAGGTATCTTTATCTGTGAACCGCTTTGGTAGCCTTCTAGTATAAAATCATCTACCGAAAACTCGTAAAAATTATCCTTGTTACCATTTATTACAAGCTTTGGTGCATCATACACCGGCCTTTTTAAAAGCTCATTTATAAGAGGAATATGCCTGTCGTATATGTGAGCATCCGCTATAACATGAACAAGCTCACCCACCTCAAGATTGCTTACCTTGGCAAACATATGTACAAGCACTGCGTACTGGCATATATTCCAGTTGTTTGCAACCAGAATATCCTGGGACCTCTGGTTTAAAACAGCATTAAGCTTTCCCCCTGTAACGTTAAATGTCATACTGTAAGCACAGGGATATAGATGCATCTCATTTAAATCCTGATGGTTGTACATATTGACTATAATCCTTCTGCTGTAAGGATTGTGCTTTAGATCATACAAAACCCTATCTACCTGGTCAAACTCGCCCTCTTTATACTTGTGTTTTATAGAAAGCTGGTATCCATAAGCTTTTCCGATTGAACCGGCTTCGTCAGCCCAACTGTCCCATATCCTGCTGTTTAAGTCCTTTATATTGTTGGACTTTTTCTGCCATATCCATAGCACTTCATCAATAGCAGCTTTAAGATTGGTTGGTCTTAAAGTCATAATTGGAAATTCTTCTCCCAGATCATACCTGTTAACCACGCCAAACTTTTTTATTGTATGGGCGGTAGTACCGTCACTCCACTTTGCCCTCACAACCTCGCCTTCTGAGGAAGTTCCGTTTTCCAATATGTCCCTGCACATTTTAATAAAAATAAAATCCGCTTTACTCAAATTATCACCTCATTTTATAACCCGTTTTGCTATCTCTCTGACCCTTCCCATAACAAGTTCTTCATCAATTGTAGAAAGAACCCTGTTCTCCATTACTATACGCCCATTTATTATAGTTGTCTCCACATCCGACCCCTGAACTGAATACACTAAGGCCGAGACCGGATCATTTACCGGACATAAATGAGGCTTATTCATATCAATTATAATAAGGTCTGCCTTCATTCCCTTTTTCACAGCACCTGTTATCCCATTAAGTCCGTTTGCCTCTGCCCCATTGGAAGTCGCCATGGTTATAGCCTCTCTTGCACTGACAACACCCGGATCGTTGTAATATCCCTTATGCAGTAGTGCAGCGATATGCATCTCTTCAAACATGTTAAGATTGTTATTGCTGGCAGCCCCATCAGTTCCTATAGAAACGTTTATACCTCTTTCAATTAGACCTGGTATAGGTGCAATCCCGCTTCCAAGCTTCAAATTGCTTGTAGGATTATGTGCTACACTGACATTTTTTGCTTTTAATATATCCATATCGTTGTCATTTAAGTATACGCAATGTGCCGCTATTACAGGAGCATCCAATATGCCTGTCTGAAGGCACAGATCCAAGGGTGTAATACCATATTTTTCAATGGATTCCGCCAGTTCTCTTTTTGTTTCCTGTATATGAATCTGAATGCCTATCCCAAGCTTCTTAGCTATGTAAGCTGACTTTTCAAGCCATTCCCTGCTAAAAAGATAGGTTGAATGAACTTCCAGGCTAACCGTAATCCTCCTGTCAGCGTTGTTATTCCAGTTTTTGTAAAATTCACAAACCTTATCAGTCTCATCAATTATCTTGTTATCTCCTGAGTTAAGCTTTATGGGGCTTATGGACAGGTTTGCCCTTATTCCAGATGACTCAACGGCTTTTGCAACTTCATCCATATCAAGATACATATCGGAAAACATCGTAGTTCCTGTCTTGATCATCTCTGCTATTCCAAGCATGGTTCCCCAATATATGTCCTCCCCCTTTAATCGGGCCTCCACAGGAAAAATATTGTCAAAAAGCCATGTATGCAGGGGCAGGTCATTTGCAAAGTTTCTCATTATTGTCATGCCGCAGTGGGTATGTGTGTTAATTAGCCCAGGCATCACCAGCCTGTTCTTCCCATCAATGATCTTTCGTGCCTTCAATTCAGGCATGCTGTCATTGACAGAGCTTACAAAATCGATAATGCCGTCTTTTATACCTACAAAGCCTTCTTCTATATGAGGATTATCCATATCACCTGTTATAATACCAATATTCTTCAATAAAATGTCCATAGTCATTTCCCTCATAATAAAGTTCCTATATTTTTACATACATTTAGAAGTCATTTAATTTTCTGCATTACTATTATATTTTATACAGCCTCATAATTTTCTTTGTATCTTAATTTATAATCATCAATTGTATAACAGTGCTCTGTGGCACCTTTGTGCTCAACCGCATAAACCGCTGATACACAAGCGTATCTTCCCATGGTTTCAAGGGAAACACCCTCCAGATATCCTTTTATAAGGCCTGCCCTGAAGGCATCACCTGCTCCTGTAGGGTCAACAACCCTTACCGGTCTGGCCGCTTTTACCTGTACCTTCTGGTTACGGCCGCAAATAATAGAACCCTTTTCACCTAGGGTAATAACCAAAATATCAACATTATTTAAAATTTCATCCTCTGAAAGACCTGTCTTTCCTTTCATGAGGTCATATTCATACTCATTGAATATCGCAATTCTTGCCCCAATAATACCATCTCTTAGTTCCTTTGACGAAAGCCTGGGCATTTGCATCCCCGGGTCATATAAGTAGGGAACTCCAAGCTCCTGACATTCCATTGTCCATTTAGTCATGGCAGAAGGTTCTGTAGGTGCAATCACAACAAGGGATATCCCTGTTAAATCCATATCCTTTAATGACAACTGAGAATCCAAAGCCATAGCTCCCGGATAAAACCCTGTTATCTGATTGTTGGACATATCCGTTGTAATATAACATGTAGCGGTATAGTCCTCATCAACTATTTTTATACAACCGGTATCAACACCGTTTTTTATGAGCCAATCCCTGTACTCGTAAAAATCCCTTCCTGCTGTACCTAAAATCACCGGTTTCTCCCCTACAAGAGAAAGGCTGTATGCTATATTAGGAGCAGTACCTCCCCTAACTCTTTTCAAACTGTTTACAAGAAAGCTTACATTTAATGCATGAATTTTATCCGGAAGTATCTGCTCTCCGAACAGCCCGGGAAAATCCATAATATTATCATACGCAATTGAACCACAAACCAACACTTTACCCATCTTAAAACCCCCATATTATTATTTCTCAGCAGTTAAAATAAAAATACCAGCACCCGGTATAGATCTATCTGTCTTTTTAGGTCGACCTGCAAGCTTTTCAAGCTTTACCTTTTTAAAACCTGAAGCTTTAAACCAGTTTTTTAAATCAGTTTCACTAAAGCCCTGCCATATATCATGCATTTTTTCAACTAAATCTCTATCGGAGTGCTCGTTATAATCTGCTAAAAATACTTTTCCCCCAGGCTTTAAGATCCTGTTCATCTCTTTTATTGCCAGTTCTGGGTCAGCTATGTGATGAAGATACATACTTGCACATACCACGTCTCCTGAAGCCTCGGGTATAGGAACTTCAAGACCATCGCTTTCAACCGTTTGAATATTTTTAATTCCTTCACCGGCTGCTTTTCTTTTAAGCTCCTTCAGCATTTCAGCAGAAATATCCACTGCAATTACTTGCCGTGCAATTTTGGATACTTCCCTGGATATGTAGCCATCACCAGCCCCAAGATCCACTACAAGCATGTTACTATTTATTATATCCAAATCAATCAGTTTATTCTTAATGGACTCATCATAATAATCCTGCCTTAGCTCTTCCCACTTTGAGGCAACATCATTAAAAAAATCCTTTACTTCGCCCTCACTAGCAGAGTACTGCTGTGAATCTCCCACAGACAACCAGTTAATAAGTGCCTGTCTGCTAAACCTCCACTCTCTGCCTATTTTCCTTGCAGGAACCTTTTCCTCTTTCAGAAGCTTTATAAATGTCTTAACGCTTACACTAAAAAGCTCTGCCGCTTCTTCCATAGTAAGAATTTCCTTATCCACAATAACACCTCAAATTTTACCTGAAAATTCAACTAACTTTATACACTAAACATTATATACCAGCAAGATAATATTATCAAACATTGTTTCTTTTAAATACAGTAATTTTATATTTAACTTATAGCTAATTTCATCTAAAGGCATGCCAGGTCTATATATCCCAATTTTGAACAAACTTAAGAACCACTGATACAAAATTGTTCTCAACGTCCTTTGCTGTTTTCATGACTTCTTCATGGTTTAGAGGCTGGTTCAATATGCCAGCTGCCATATTGGTTATACATGATATACCCATAACCTTCATGCCACTGTGAACCGCAGTAACCACCTCAGGGACTGTGGACATTCCCACTGCGTCAGCTCCCATTACCCTTAATGCCAATATTTCTGCGGGAGTTTCGTACATAGGCCCCTTTGCATAAGCATAGATGCCCTTCTTAATTTCAATCCCAAGCTCGGTCCCAACCTTTTGGAAAAGTGCCACAGCACCTTTGTCATAGGCATTTGTCATATCCGGAAACCTAGGACCCAATTCCTGAATATTTCTTCCCCTTAGAGCCGAAGGAGCAAATAAACCTATATGGTCTGTAATTGCCATTATGTCTCCGGCTTTAAAACCGCTGTTTATTCCACCCGCTGCGTTTGTTACTATTATATTGTTTATACCCATTTGTTTTAATACCCTTATTGGAAAAACCACCTGCGAAACATCATAGCCCTCGTAGTAGTGGAACCTTCCCTTTAAGGCTAATACCCTCTTTCCCCCGAGGGTGCCTGATACCAATTTACCCGCATGTCCTTCCACTGTTGTAAGAGGAAAATTAGGTATGTCACTGTACTCTATCTCTTTTCCGTCTTCTATTCGTTCTACCAAAGGACCTAATCCAGAGCCTAGAATAATAGCAATCTCCGGTTTAATACTGAGCTTGGAACTTATAAACTCTGCTGTTTCTTTAATTTTAACCATCATATTATCCATGGTACCGCCTCCAATAAGTTATATTTTCCTTGCGAAGTTATATAATTGTTGCATAGAGTATAAAATACACTATAATTTCCAGAACATTAAAATAAAACGCCACCTACCATTCTTCCACAGTGACGCTTAACTATACTTTTAATATATATTAAAAGTATAGTTAATCTTACATTTGGCTGAGCAAATACCGAACGGTTCAACGGGATTTGCGACAGACAAATGTAAGAGATTTATCACTTTTAATATAATAATAAAACAAAGATTATATTCTATAGATAAAATAATTTTCCTTATACTATTTTCCTGCACTCAAGATAAAAACGCTTTTCCTCAGCTTCTCCCATGGAGAATGTCTTCTTTGGCAAAACGCCATCCAATATAACAGTCTTATATAAATCATTTTTATCCATTACAGGAAGGTAGAAACCTATATTCCCGCTTTTGCTGCCAAGGGAATCAACTACATCTTCTCCGTGTATATAGTCAATCTCCACCTTTTTATCTGCTAAGATAAGCTCATCAAGGAAAATCTGCAGTGTACCCACTTCCAGATTGCACTTTGGGCACCGAACCTCTATAATGCCAAAACCAGCACTTGTTATAACGGGCAGACAATGGACACTATTGCCGTTCATTTTGCCAAGTTGTGCTTTCATCTCATCCTTTGTACTACACTTTACCAGTTCTACTTTCGAAGAGTCTCCGTAAAAGCTTTGCATCTTACTAACAAACTCTTCTAACTCGATATTAAATACCACTCTGTGGATGGGTTCGAACTTTATGCCTTCATCATGAACATTTACAAGCTCCACTAATGCAAACCTTGCGGGGTGCAATTCCCTTTCTACCTCCGAACAGTCAGATTTAATATTCTCCCAGTGTGCTTTCGCTGAAGCAAGTGAATGATTTCCGTCTCCAACCGCAAACAGCAATACTCCTTTTTCATCCCCCACCTGATACCTTGCTTTAAATCCTTCAGGATCAGCAAGCTTTTCGATAGCACTTAATATACCTTCTGTAATTTTACCGTCATCTATTCTATAACCTTTTATGTGTCCTCCGCCAAGCATCAGCTCAAAATCGTAGAGACATGTCATTTTATCTTTCATATCAAACAATGGCTCTATGACAGTTTTATTAGGATCATCTATAAGCACCATAATATGAGGAAGCTCAAGACTTGCATTTTGCCTTATCTTGATCCTAGGCGGAAGCCTGTTGACATCTGTACGCTCCGTAGCCCTGATAAGGGATTGTGATCCTTCGTTGTAATTATATTTTTCCAAGTCCATAAGAACCATTAAGCCCTTTCTTGACTCGGCATGGGAGGTTTTTCTGTCTACCAGGATAAAACCTTCCTGCTCTTCAAGGATGCCATTTTTTGTATATTCAATCATATTTTTATTTATTGCGTCAATTCTGATTGATTCTTCAGGCTTACCCAGATAAACCTCCGGGAGAGTCAGCTTTAATGTGGATGGTCTGCTCCCAACGATTTCTTCTGCTTTTTGCCAGTATTCCGGTTGCGAAGAATACTGATCACAAGCGACTACCGCCCATTTACACATATCGTTTTCTTTAACCGGCATCAATACTTTAGGAACCCTTATTCCCAATTTATCAAACAAACTATACATTTAACCCTACCCCTTAATCTTCTTTACATAAATTTATATTAATTTATTTATATAATATTATATAAAAATGCAATTCTAGTCAAATACTTTATAATGAATTTTTTTATGTGAACATTGAAATACTAAGAATAGTAATCAATAGGAGGGCACTTTGGAAAGATATAGCGAGGTAATGGGATTACCTGTAATATGTGTTGATAACGGAAAGAAAATTGGCACAGTACGCGATTTGGTTTTTTATCCCAAATTAAAAAAAGTTAGAGCGATCTTACTCGAACGAACCGGATGCCATATCAGCAAAAAAGCCATATTATTGGACGAAGTGTTAAGTTTGGGCAAAGATGCTGTAATTGTCAGCGATTGCTCATGTGCCAAAAAGATTAGTGAAATTGAAAAAAATGAAAATATGGGTAAAAAGGGCACTCTAATAGGGCTGCGTATATATTCCAAGTCAGGTGAAGATTTCGGAACAGTTAAAGATATTTTATTTGATTTTAAGACAGGGACTATCGAAGGTCTTGAGCTCTCTGATTGCCTTGTTTACGATATAATTCAAGGCAGAAATATAATCCCGTTATTTGGCAAAGTAGAATTCAGTGAAGAAAACATACTAGTGGATAGGGAAGCCATCGATGAAATGCAGAATACAGGCGGCGGCCTCATAAAGAAGCTACTTCCCAATGAAAACAATGAAAAGAGGTGAATATATGAGAGGCGGTTTTACCAGAGGATTAGTAATAGGTGGCTTAATCGGTGCATCTATCGGAATGATTAAAAATTCAGATATGATGAAGCCTAGAAGCAGAAGGCGTATGATGAGAGCCGGAAGAAACATGATCAGAAGAACAGGCAACGCACTTGGCGATGTAATAGATTTACTTAGATAACTTACTATGTAACTTTATTAAAAAGATAACGAACTGTATAAACACGATCTACAGTTCGTTATCTTTATACACCATAATATAATGAGATCATTTCAATAAATCCCTATTCCAGAAGGTGGTATATGATGAATTTAAAAAGAAAGCTACTAATTTACATAGTTATTATATTGATTTTAGTTTTAACATTCATGTTTATAATAAAGTACAAAGAAAAGATTATAGATATTGTCGTGCCTTTTTTTATTGCAATTGTAATAGCCTACTCCTTAAAGCCTCTTGTATTAAAGCTGGAGACAAAAAACATCCCTCGTTCCCTCAGTATAATAATGATCTATTTTGTTCTTACTTCGGTAATCATAGCTACGACAATATTTATTATTCCCGAGCTTATCGGCAACACAAAAGAGCTTATGGATAAACTGCCTGAGCTGACCACTAAATATCAGAAGCTTTTTAACAGCTACATATCCAATATTCAGTCCAGCAAATGGTCTCCGGAGATAAAGGGTGCAATACTCAAGGAGATTCAAAACGGTTCGAACAACGTGCAGGATTTTATCATGAGAACACTTTCAAAAGGCTTAAACACCACAATGAAAGCAGTTACCATTTTCCTTGATCTCACCCTGTCTCTTATTATTGCATACTACTTTATAAAGGATTCCAGGTCCTTCAGGGACGGATTCCTGTCCCTTGTACCAAGGAAATGGCGCAACGGACTTGTTAACACAGGAAGAGAGGTAAATGAAATTTTATCCAACTTTATACAGGGTCAGCTCTTTACCGCACTCATTGTAGGAATTTTGGAAGCAATAGGACTATTTCTTATAAATTCCAAGTATCCATTCATATTAGGCTTGATTGGAGGGATTGCAAACATTATACCTTATTTCGGGCCATTTTTAGGCTGCCTTCCGGCAGTTGCATTAGCCCTTATTGAATCACCCATTAAAGCACTGTGGACAATAGTAATTTTTGCATTGGTACAACAGATTGACAACGCATTTATATCTCCAAAAATAATTGAAGGAAAACTGGGCCTCCATCCTCTTACTACCATCCTTGCCGTACTTATTGGAGGTGAGTTTTTCGGTATAATCGGAATGCTTATTTCTGTTCCCATTTTCGCAATCATAAAAGTCATATTAAAAAGATCGGTTGAAGCAATAGTATAATTTCTCGTCAGGCTTGACACTAAAGGCCATCTTTTATATATTTATTAATGTACATTTTTTTATTTTCCAGGCTTTATTTTATAATGTTCATTATTTAAATTTGAAATGCTCTTAGTTGCAAAAGCAAATTAATATAAGAATACTTGAGAGGAAGAATAACAATGCAAAAACTAGGTTTAAATGAGCTGCGAGAAAGATATTTGAGTTTTTTTGAAAGCAAGGGACATTTACGCCTTCCAAGCTTTCCCCTTGTCCCTCAAAATGATGCCAGCCTCTTACTTATAAATTCGGGTATGGCCCCTTTAAAACCATACTTCACCGGAAAAGAAGAGCCACCTAGAAAAAAAGTCACCACCTGCCAGAAGTGCATAAGAACACCCGATATTGAAAACGTAGGAAAGACCGCAAGGCATGGTACATTCTTTGAAATGCTGGGCAACTTTTCTTTTGGAGATTATTTTAAAAATGAGGCTATTCCATGGGCATGGGAGTTCATTACCAAAGACCTTCAAATCCCTGAAGAAAGGCTTTGGATATCCATTTATGAGGATGATGATGAAGCCTTTGAAATTTGGAACAAATCTGTGGGAATACCTGCCGAAAAAATAGTACGTATGGGTAAGAAGGACAACTTCTGGGAAATCGGTACAGGTCCATGCGGTCCTTGCTCTGAGATATATTTCGACAGGGGTGAAGACAAAGGCTGCGGCAGTCCTGACTGTAAAGTAGGCTGCGACTGCGACAGATATATTGAGTTTTGGAACCTTGTTTTTACACAGTTTAACAGGGATGACGAAGGCAACTATACAAGACTTGCAAACCCTAACATCGATACAGGAATGGGCCTTGAGAGGCTTGCCTGCATTATGCAGGATGTAAATAATCTTTTTGAGGTTGATACAGTAAGGAATGTTCTTAGCAATGTTTGCAGCATTGCAGGCGTTGAGTACGGAAACAACAGTAAGACAGACGTATCAATCAGAGTAATTACCGACCATATTAGAAGCACAACCATGATGGTTTCAGATGGTGTCATTCCATCTAATGAAGGAAGGGGCTATGTTTTAAGGAGGCTTCTAAGAAGGGCTGCAAGGCACGGAAAGCTTCTTGGCATCGAGGGACAATTCCTTTACAACCTGGCAATGGTAGTTATAAACGAATCAAAGGAAGCCTATCCTGAGCTTTTGGAAAAGGCTGATTATATTCAAAAGGTTATCAAAATTGAGGAAGAAAAGTTCCAGCACACCATCGATCAGGGTCTTGCGATTCTAAACGGTTATATCAGCGAGTTGAAATCAAGCGGCGGAAAAGTGCTCTCAGGTGATAAAGCATTTAAGCTTCATGATACCTATGGTTTTCCTTTTGATCTTACACGTGAGATTGTTGAAGAAAATGGTTTTTCAGTAGATGAAGATGAATTCAAAGCTGAAATGCAAAAGCAAAAAGATACGGCTAGAATTGCACATGGCAATAAAGACGGTGCCGGATGGGATGAAAGTATCTACTCACAACTAGATAAAGCAATTAAGACTGAGTTCATAGGATATGACAATTTTGAGTGTGAATCCACCATTTTGTTTATTATAAAGGATGGTCAACTGGTTGACAATGTCCAAGAATGTGATGATGCTGTTATAATCCTTGATAAGACTGCATTCTACGGTGAAAGCGGCGGTCAGGCAGGCGATATCGGCTATCTGCAAGCAAAAAATGCACTTTTCAAGGTAAACGACTGCAAAAAAACAGCTGACGGCAAATTCCTGCATATCGGAAAGGTAGAAAAGGGACTTATTGAAAAAGGTTCTACCATAGCTGCTAAGGTTGATGTTTCAAGCAGGATGTCAACAGCAAGAAACCATACTGTTACCCATCTGCTGCAAAAGGCACTCAGAAACGTGCTTGGAAGTCATATTAACCAGGCAGGTTCACTGGTAGAACCCACCAGGCTCAGATTCGATTTTTCACATTTTACTCCTGTAACTGAAGATGAGCTTAAGCAAATAGAAAATGAAGTAAATCAAAAAATACTTGAGAATTTATCTGTATCAGCTAGGGAAATGAGCCTCGATGAAGCGAAGAAATCAGGTGCTACAGCTTTGTTCGGTGAGAAATACGGAAATACTGTAAGGGTGGTAAAAATAGGTGATTACAGTATGGAATTGTGTGGGGGAACTCACCTCTCAACGACATCACAGGCATCCCTTATAAAGATAGTAAGTGAAAGCGGTGTAGCGGCAGGTGTGAGAAGAATTGAAGCCCTTACAGGCTTAGGTGCTATCCAGTACTACAGCGAGAAGGAAAGACTGCTTGGTGATGTAGCAGCGGCTTTAAAAGCATCCCCGCAGGATTGCCTTAAAAAGGTTGAAATTCTCACCAATGAAATAAAAGCAGGTCAAAAAGAGATTGAGCAGCTGCGAAGCAAGCTGGTAGCAGGTTCGATTGATGATATATTGTCAAAGGCTGCAATTGTTAAAGGAGTCAAAGTCATTACAGCCAAGTATGAAGGACTTGATATGGACGGCCTTAGAAACACTTCAGATATGCTTAAAAATAAAATTGGTTCAGGTGTTGTAGTTATTGCTTCTAATTTTGAGGATAAGGTAAATTTCGTTGTAACAGCGACAAAAGATACCTTAGAAAAAGGAATCCACTGCGGCAACATTATCAAGGAAACTGCAAAGATTGCAGGAGGAGGCGGCGGTGGACGCCCTGATATGGCTCAAGCCGGAGGCAAGGATGTAACTAAAATAAAAGATGCACTGGATCACAGTATAAAGGTGATTGAGTCTCAGATAAAATCTTGATCATACCTTAGCATATAGGAGGACTTAACATGAGCGATTGTATATTTTGCAAAATTATAAACAAAGAAATTCCATCAACAGCAGTTTATGAGAATGACAAGGTCTATGCCTTTAAGGATATAAACCCTGCAGCACCTGTACATGTTTTGATTGTGCCTAAACAACATATATCAAGCATGAATGAAATAGATGAAAGCACCTCCTCATATCTGATAGACATCCATATGGCAGCTAAGAAAATAGCAGCTGATTTGGGTATAAAAGATACCGGTTACAGGTTGATCAATAACTGCGGTTCTGATGGAGGTCAGACAGTTTTCCACTTACACTATCATTTAATTGGTGGAAAAAATTTAGGGCCAAACTTATTGTAATTTTCACTATTATTATATATAATGTTATTT